>JAYUPZ010000017.1:0-5250 GCA_043759805.1 Myxococcales bacterium
GCGGATGAAAGACACGCCTATGTAAAATAGGCTCTGCGTTGTCCGCGTGCGAGAGGATGCGCATCCACGGCAGATGAATTGCTGCCCTGCACCGGGCGGGCGGCGTCAATTACAATCAACTCAGGCGCAACCGGAACATTTCGTCGAACTGCTTGCACACTGCCGCAGGTGATCCGGTGGAATCGCCGAGCGCCACCTGAAGGCAAAGACCGTCGATGAGGGCGCTCATCAAGATCGCCTCCGCGCGAGCGTCCACCTTACGGAACTCACCGCGCTTGATGCCATCGGCGATTACCTCTTGCAGTAGCCCGCGCCACGCCTGGTACCGGTGTGCATGCAACTGCGCAAGGGCCGGGTTGAACACAGCCCGCGACCAAAATTGAAACCACAATCGCCACTGCATTCGTGAGGCGGGTTTGGTAGGAAGGACAAGTCGAACGATCATTCGCAATCGTGCCAGCGCCGATGGGATTCGTGCGACCCGTTTTGAAATCGTCTGCGTGAAGTTCTCCGAAGCGCAGCGCAGTGCCTCGCCGAGCAATTCATCCATTCCAGCGAAGTGGTGCGTGAGCGTTCCGAGCGATACGCCCGCGTGTTGTGCTACACTACGGGCGGTCGTGGCAGCCATGCCCTCGGTTACAAGCAGCGCCGCCGCCGATTCGACGAGTAAAACGCGCCGTCTTTCCGTTGATAGTCTGGGTATGGGCGCCGGCTTGCGTGCTCTCGGCTTCGTCATGGGCGCTACTTGCGCCTCAACTTGAAGGGCCGTGTCATGAACCCGTAGAAGCTTTGTTCTTTGGGTGTGTGTTTCCCGAATTGTTTATAATCACCCGAAAACAACAGTGTTCCTGCCATGCCGTCCGCCGAGAACCATTTGCCGGGCAACTGGGGTAGATAGGCGACGTGGTCACCCTCCCAGAAGGATTCGTGGTGCACAAGTCCCCAAGGTCCCCACGGGGTTGGTCCTTCCAGCAACACCAGTTCACGCGCGCGGTGCCACGTGGCCTCGGCGATCTGTGGAGGCGTGGCCATCGAATGGGGAACCACGTCACTCGAATAAGCGAGCAGAAAACGACCGAGCGCTGCATTGTAAGTCATCGTTGGATGTCCGACATGGCCATGATCGCTGTGTACGGAACGGGCGCGGTGTTCATCGCGGATCCACGCCGGATCGCCGCCGACCCCTGCGTAGAACTCCCAGGTTTTCCGGTTGAGCAAAGTCTTTTTCGGTGCGCGCGCGAGAAAGACATGGCTTCCGGTCTCCCAGCTATCATCGTTGGAAATTGCGTAAACGTAGTCACCAAGGTCGGTCGGAACGCCAGTGTATCCAGGTCCGAAGCCGACGAACGCAAGGCCAGCAAACTTTGGACCAAGAAAATAGGGTGTGTTTTTACCGGGGATGTTCTTCCACGTGCGCCCGAGATTGTCTGAATACATGAGTGCTGCAACGCCCGCGAGTTCCGAAACCGCATCGAGCTGTTTGGTCGTCGTATCCTCGACGGTGGGCCTCAACTTGTGAGCGCTGTCGACCTTCCAGCGGTCTTTTCCGGGAAAAGAATAATCGTAGTCGTAGGCCGCCACATACAGCCGCTGTCCGACAGCGAGCGCTCCTGAAACGTAGCGCACGCGATCATGCCCGTGCCGTATCAATCCGGGGAACCGCGAGATCTCCTTGACCTCGTGGTTGGGGGGTAGGCCGGTTACCTGCATGAGGTGCGCGAAGTTCCAGGGCTCGCCAAAATTTTTTCCATCGTCGTCGACGGTATAGATGTTTCCGTCCGCACCCCACGTCCACCAGTGCATGTCGGTTCCCGTCCCGGGGTACTTGGTTGCAGGTGCCGTGAAGTCGAGACCAGAGAAGAGTGTGCTCGCGGGCGCGATGGTTCGATTGTTGGTGTCGCCTCGGGTTGACGCGGGCGCAAGGCTAAGCAGTGCCAGCGCGAGGGGGGCCGAAATGGACTGTGTTTTTTTGCGTGCGACCATAATCGTACGATTGTACGATTATGGCGCGAGAAATGGAAGCCCCCTTCCGCGGGGTGCCTCGACAACCCGTAAGTTTCGGCGGGCCGATTGATTTCAGTCAACATTGGCACTTCTCGATGGCTGAACGTGGCCCTGACGATCACCCTCATTTTCTATCAGTCCGTTCGCCGGCGCAGGTCGTAAAGGAAACGTGCAGAGCGGAAGATCCTCGCGCCGATGGTTCGGGTTGCCCTGGTTGTTATTGGCCGCGGCGTGCGGGCAGTCCGCGGGAAAACCCGGCGCGGAAGGCGGCGGGCGTACCGGTGCTGACGGCCATGTCACCCCCGGATTGTCGGATTTGCCGGCCGGCCTTGTGGGCGTCCACCGGCTCAACAACCGGGAATACGACCGAACCGTGCGCGTCTTGCTCGGTGTTCCCGCGAGCGCCGCGCGGACGTTCCTGCCCGATGAACAATCACTCGGTTTCGACAACATCGCCGATTCACTCGGCATGACGCCCACCCAGATCGATCAGTACTACCAAAGCGCGGTGGACCTGGCCGAGGCGGTGTTCGCCAGCCCAGATCTACGTGCCCGCATCATGATTTGTTCCCCCGAGGCAGACGCGGCGTGTCTGCGCACGATCCTTGAAACCTTCGGTTTGCGCGCCTGGCGAAGGCCCCTGCGCTCCGCGGAGATTGACGGTTTGCTTGCGCAGGGCACCCTGGCGCGTGAGGCAGGCGAAACCGCGGACGGCGTCGTCCGTCATCTGGTCACGACCATGCTCACCGCAGTGCCGTTCCTTTATCGCGTACAGGAGGAGCCCGGGGACAAGCCCGCAAATACGCAACGCCTTGATGGGTATCAGCTGGCGGCCCGCCTGTCATACACTTTGTGGGGATCGATGCCCGATGCGGAACTGTTCGAGGCGGCGCGCGACGGCTCCCTGATCGCGGATGAAACTTTGGCCCGCCACATTGATCGCATGCTCGACGATCCACAGTCGAGTGGTTTTACGGATTCCTTCGCCGGCCAATGGTTGGGCTTTCGCGATCTTGAAACTCATCAGGTGGATTCAAGTGTTTTTCCTGCGTGGAGTGAAGATCTACGCGCTGCAATGATCACCGAGGGCGGTCTGTTTTTTCGCGAATTTCTCGACGATTCGGCGCGTGGTCTCGATGAGTTTTTTACCACCCCCGTCCATTTTGTGGATGCGCCGCTGGCACGTCACTACGGCATGACGGCACCGAGCACTGCCGCCACCCTACGAATCGAGGACGCCGGCAATGATCGGGTTGGATTTCTCGGACTTGGGACGTTCTTGACGATGTCTTCGTTTGTCCATCGCACCTCGCCCACCAAACGGGGCGTGTGGATCCTCGATAACCTGCTGTGCTCCGAGGTGCCCGCACCGCCCGGAAACATCCCCCCACTCGACGACGCGGCCGCGATGAACCAAGCCACCGCCACGCAGAACGTACGCGATCGCCTCGCCGCGCATCGTGAGAATCCGTCGTGCGCGTTCTGTCACAAACTGTTTGATCCGATCGGCCTGGGACTCGAAAATTTCGACGGCATAGGGGCGCACCGCAGTCGCTACGCCAATGGCGACCCAATCGACTCATCTGGGCAATTGCCCGACGGCAGCGAATTCCGCGGACTAGGCGAATTGTCGAAGATCTTGGCGAAAGGCGAGGGCTTTGCAGCCTGCGTGGTCAAAAAACTTTTCGTTTACGCGCACGGCCGCGCCGAAAGCGACGGCGACGTCACGCGACTTGATGATCTGGCACAGCGCTGGAGCGCACAGGGCCTGCCATTGCGCGCTTTGGTTCGGGATATGGCGATCGGTGAAAGCTTCCGATCGCGACGCACCCAGGAGACGCCATGAATCGTACTGCAGCCACCCGCCGCCACGTTCTGCGCGGCCTCGGGGTTTCGCTTTCGTTACCGTTTTTGGGAAGCCTGGCGCCCCGTCGGGCCGGTGCCGCAACCGCACCACGCCGCTGGATTGTGGTGTTTTTTCCCAACGGCACGCCCGACTTCTGGACGCCGACTGGAACCGGCGCCAACTGGCAACTTTCACCCATCCTCGAACCTCTGGCGCCCTTCAAGAGTGCGACCACGGTGCTGTCGAATATCGAGAACTACTCGCCGTTTGGGACAAGGCCGAGTGTCGAGCCAAGCCATTCCCAGCTGGCCGGCGCGTTTCTCACGTGCAACAAATGCCATCCCGATCAAAAGGTGTTGCGAAACGCCGTTTCCGCAGACCAGCTTGTGGCCCGGGCACTTGCCGCCCCCACGGTGTTGCCATCTTTGCAAGTCGGCCTGTCGACGCGACTGGCGTATTGGGACGAGCGGCATCCCGCCAACTCGCGCAGCATCTCCTGGGCATCCGCCACCGAACCGTTGTACAAGACCGTCAACCCACAAGCATTTTTCGATTCCCTCGTGAACGGCGGGGCTGACGATGATCTTGGTCGGCGTCGCCGATTGCTGAAGAAAAGCGCGCTCGATTACGTGGCGGATCACGCGCGCTCGTTGCAAAGGCGTCTCGGCGCTGACGATCGCGTCCGCCTTGATCAATTCCTCGCCTCGGTCCGCGATATTGAACTTCGCGTGAGCGCGGTGTCCAGCAGCATGGCGACTTCTTGTGATTTGGGCGCGCGTCCCAAGGATGCCTTTGGCACCAACATCACTCCCCCCGGTTATAGCCGGGATGCTCACGCCGACATCATGATCGACCTTATCGGGCGCGCCGTCGAGTGCGATCTGACCCGCGTGATAACGCTCATGCTCGACGATGAACGCAGTGAATACGCCTATCAGTTTTTACCCCTGCGCCATTTCACGAAAACCAGCTCAACCGTCAGTACCGAATTCGTCAAGGGCACCTATCACGATCTTCAACACACCACCGACACCGATCCCGGCTATGCCAGCATCACGCGCTGGAACGTGGAAAAATTGGCGCGCCTTTGCCAGCGCCTCGACGCCATCAAGGAGCCCGGAGGCTCTGCCTTGAACAATTCCGTGGTGTCATTCGGCAGCAGCATGCACAGCGGCAACCACGCGGGCGATCGCATCCCCACGCTTTACGTGGGCAGCGGCGGCGGGGTCCTGAAAACCAACCAGCACATCGTATTTCCCAGTGATCAGCGGCTCTCCGATGTCTATCTAACGATTATGAAACAGGTGTTCGGCATGCAGATTGAGAGTTTCGCCAACAGCAAAGGCATCTTGCCGCAGCTGCTGGTGTGATCGCCGCGCCCGAATGCGAAAAGTTATGGA
>JAYUPZ010000018.1:0-11046 GCA_043759805.1 Myxococcales bacterium
ATGAGCGACTCTACCGAAAAAAAAGGTCCGGAAAATCGGTCCAGCCTCCGCATCAATCTGGCCCTCGAAATTGGGTACCGCTCAGCCGGCGCGTTTCTAATTTCATATTCGGTCAACTTGTCGCGCGGTGGGTTGTTCATCGAGTCCAACACGCCGTTGCCGACCGGCACACCGGTGGATCTCAAGATCAACACGCCGGATGCGGAATCCATCGCCATTCGCGGCACGGTTGCCTGGGTTCGTTACACCTCGGACGGAAGCGAAGGCGCCGAGCCGCCGGGCATGGGTATTGCGATTGCGACGATGGAAGATCGCTATGGCCGCCTCATCGATCGCATCGCCAACAATTTTCTCGGCATCCACATCTTGCTTGCGGTCGGGCAAGGTCAGCCACGCATCCGCCAGATGTTGCACCGCCATCTGGCAGCGACGGTCTCGTGCCAGGTCGAAGACGCTGATGACGCTTTTGAGGATCTCGACGACCGGGCCGATTGCGATCTGGCCATTGTAAACCTCGACTGGTTGCACGGTGAACAGTTGCTGGTGAACTTGCGGCAAAAACAACCGCAGATGCCGATTCTGGTCTTCGCTCGCAATCAAAGCACGCGGCAGCGCGCGATCGAGATTGGCGCAACCGCAACACTCGAAAGCCCGCCCGGGTTTCCAGAACTGCGCGCCGCGGTGATTGCCGCCCTCGCCCGCCCGTCGTCCGTCGGCAACGCGGGGTAATTTGCCGCGGGCATGTTGACCGGGAACGCGGTATTTTTGGGCAATGCCCGTCGTGCTGAACTGGAATGGTGAGGAACTGCCAACGGAACTGCGAGCGCTGCCCAAGGGGCGATATGTGCTGCAGCCGGTGGACGAACTTCAGTCGCTCACCCCCGAGGAAAACGCCGGTTTGATTCAAGCGTTGGAGTCATTGCGGCAGGGTAAGTCCGCGGACGCGGAGACAGTTTTCTCCCGCATCGAAGGAAAACTTCGTCGGTGAGGGTGTCTTTGCGGCGGAAGCTGAAATAGACCTCGACGCTGCGGTGGAGTATCTCGCGCAGCGGATTCCGGTTGCCGCTTTCCAGCTGCTCGACGATATACGATCACTTGTTGCGCGCCTCTCAGCCGGGGGCTTCGAGGGGCCGATGATGAAACTCACAAACGGCGAGATGATCCGAAGCTGGCCGCTTTCGCCCTTGCGCATTTACTATAGGCGAAGTTCTGACGTTTTGGAAATCGTCCGCGTCTACCACCAGGCGCGGCGACCCATCACGAGGTAGGGGATTGCTACTCTCGTTTGCGGAACAACAGCAAATGCTCACGCCGCGGCGTGTTCTCGAAAATCGCACGCAAGCGCGAATCCCGCGGCCGACGCTCCTGTGATGCGAATGCCACCGGTTGCAGGCCCGCTTCGTGAGCGGCATCCGCCGTGTCATCGCGGGCGTTTTCTGGCTTGCTGTCGAGCACGCCATCGCCCACCACCATCAACGCCCACGCCTTGGGCCGTAACATCCGGGCAATCTCGGCCATGAATGCCGAGCGGGCTCGCCGAAACGTTCGGGAGTGCGAGCCCGGCATCCCAATTTGCATCGCCGCGAACTTCGACGAATCGAGGCCCGTGAAGTGGTAGCGCGTTTCATGCAGCCGCAGGTAGTCGTAGATCCCGGCGTACGGCGGTGACGTCACGATCAGCGATACGGTTGCATCGTGCACACCCTTGCACTCGCGGGCATCCGCGACGGCGGTCTCCGGAGGCCGCACCGTTTTACCCACGACCTGCTGCAGATCCGCCAAGGCGTCACACAGTTCCCGAACCCGACGGGCGAAAAAACGTGACGGGACACCCCGGCCGATCCGTCGCACGAACGCGTCTTCTCCATCGTCGGACATCCATTTGGTCGCTGCGGCCACAACCTTGAGGCCCGGTCCCGCTTCTTTGCTCCACTTGACGAGACTGGAGGATAAACACATCCACAATGCCCGGCGCATCTCGGGATCGATCTTTTCCACCGCGGCGATGCACGCGCGCAGACCCAGAAGTTCGAGGAAAACGTGCGGTTCAAACCTTGGGCGCTCGATGCGAGCCCAGGCTGGCATTTCCTCAAGGCGTGTGCGACGCATGGCGCGCTCGGCAGAATCATCGGCGATGAGATCGGCAATCTCAATGAGGTGTTTGCGACGGGCTCCATCCATCGGTGTCGTGCGAACCCGCGCGATCTCGACTGCCAGGGGGCTCGCGTCTGAGCCCGCGACGGCGACGCCCGCGGCCATCGCCTCGACCAGAACCGTACCACTGCCACAGAAGGGATCGTAAACCCGGCCACGCACACCGGCGTAGCGTTTGATGGCGCCCGAGGCGATCGACGGATGGAGCCGCGCTGCGTAGGGGTGAAAGCAGTGAGTCAGAGACCGTTCTTGCTCGGGATTAAGGCGAAAGAGATCGGTCAGAAAGTGCGCTTCGGCCGGATCTCCGCCCGATTCAACTGCACCCTCGAATACCGAGTAGGCCTGTTTTCTTTTGGGTGGGATCATCCGTTCCAGCGCGAACTCTCGAAGACACCTTCGAGCAACTTGTCGACCTCACCTACCATGCGACGGGCTGACTCGGTACCGATCGCCTGCAAACCTGCGCGAATATCCTGCAAATTGCGCAATTGTGAGAACAACATGATGTCGGAAAGCGGTTCGCCACCAAGGAGCAGGTTGCGAATCGTGCCGAGCTCAATGAGCATCGTGTCCAAATCCACGCTAACCCGATCGGGACGTTGCGATTCGGGATGATCGCGGTAGTGGCGTTCGAGCACAGGGTCGACGATTTCTTGCAGGAGTGGCACCTGATCGGCGTTGTTCCAGATGTGCTTCAGCACAAAAAAATCGCCTTCGTCCACCTGCGCCCGCCCGTCGATGACGGCACTTGCGACAAACAACTTCAGAAGTTTCACCACGCGGCGATCAGAAAGGCTTACCCCCTCGGCGCGAATCTGCGCCACCAGAGCCTTGTACCGCACCAGGAACTCGCCCGGGAAGGTCATGCGCTCTTCAAGGGTCGACTGAAGCGCACGGATTTCGTCAATGCCGACGATGGGCTTCGTGCGATCGTCAGCGCCGTTGCTCTCGGCGATTTCGTTGCGAATGCCGCGCTCGATGAGACTTTGAAAATGAAAGCTGTCGAGGTTGTCGGCTGGAGCGCGAATTAGAAAACGATCGTAAAGCGCAGCGAGCGCCTCATCGTTGGGAACTTCATTCGTCGCACCAAACAAGGAACACAGCGGCACCCGTCGGCGCTCGTTGCCAACGAAGAAGCGGCGTTCGTTGAGAATGGAGAGCAGCGAATTCAAAATCGCGGAGTTGGCCTTGAAAATCTCGTCGAGGAAAACGATCTCGGCCTCGGGCAACATCGCATCGGTCCGGCGCAAGTACGTGCCCTCGCGAAACGCCTTGATATCGACGGGTCCGAAGATCTCGCTTGGCTCGGAAAAGCGCGTTAACAGATATTCGAAGTACCTTGCGTCTAGAAGACGCGCAAGGTGCCGCAAGAGTGCCGACTTGGCGGTACCCGGCGGCCCCACAATCAACATGTGCTCGCCCGCCACCAAGGTAATGAGCAAGAGCCGAACGATTTCCGAGCGACCGACAAAGCGTGCGTCAAGGACACGCGCCACATCTCGCAACTTGACGCCTACGCCGATGCCAACGCGCATTGCCTCGCCTGCAGCAGGTTTGGGAACCGGTGGCACGCCTGTGCTGGACTTTGTTTCGGGCAATGCCATGGACGGGCCTATCGTACGTGGATCAGCTCTGGATTTCGAGGAGATACGCGCTGCACCACCCGCAGCATCTCGCCCGGATGGCGCGCCTCGTACAGTTGACCCATGGTTTCGAGGCGGGCAAGGACGTCCATCATGCTGGCAAAGCCGGGTTCAACGAAGCGGTGGCTGCGGTTCTGAATCAGATCCGGCGGCGTCACGAGCGAAGGAGCATGCGAAAATGCGGTGTGCAAAAGCGCCGAGAGTACGGGACCCGGCGATTGCGTGGGCCCCGGCATCAGCTGAGACAGCCACAGACAGTGAGCCATAAATTTGGTCGCTGCCCGCAACTCTTCGGACCGCGAAATCGAAAGCCGTGAATACTCAACGAGCGCGGTGGCAAGCACGTCGCCCATTGAAGCGAGGCCGCGTTCGAGAATGCGTGCGGCCAAAAGTCGCCCAAGCGGAGCAAAGCGAATCACCGAGAGCATCCGAGGCCAGGAGATTGTGTAACCATTGCTGCCGAATGCCAATACGGCACTCAAAGGCGATGACACCTCGAGGGCGTCGAAAATGGGCCGAGTCCCGGGGACGGGTGTAAGCGCATTGAAATCGCGGGTTGCCGATGCGATGCGAACCCGTCGCAGTTTTGAAAAGTGACTCATGTGCGCCGGAACGGGTCGGCCCACATAGCTTCGTTGACCCGCCCAGAACGTCACCTGATGTTCGACACGGCGCAATTGCTCGAGACCGCGCTGCAGGGAATACCTCTCCATGGCGCACCTCAGCGATTCGGGGGCATGCAAGGTTGCCATTTTCGTGGTCAGCGCAATTAAGGACGAACGCCTGCGCATCGCTCGACTGCCTTCGTCCATGGTGGTTTCTGCCGGGGCGGACAGCGAAACGAGGTTGTGTAGCACGATAGCGAGTCGCCAGGAATCGGAATCGAGCAACGGAAACGAGGCCGTCACCGGCAAGCTTTGCATCACAATACGTCGGGCCAACAGCAAGGATATCTCGGCTTCGCGGGAGACCCGTGGCAACTTCGGTGCCGGGATGGCGGCGGCATCCTCGGGACCGGAAGCGAGATCGCCGACAATGGCGCTGACAAACGTAGCACCGAGCAGCCGATCCATGGCGCGACGATCGATCGGCCGAAAGACCGAGACAGTCCCACCTCGCACAAGCGGCAAGAGAAATTCTTCGAGCAACCGGCTGGCCGACATGTGCCCTAACCTGCACCCCAAAGCGGCATCAAATTCTGATCGCGGTAGCGCAGCTCTCGCTCACGATCGGCGGTCGCGGCATCACCCGTACGCTCGCGCACCTCTGCGCCAGAAATTTCAAGCCTGGACAACAGACTGGCCTCAAGGGGTGAAAGACGATTCGCCTCGATGCCCACCGGCGGACCCTCTTCGGTGAACAACACGACTCGCCCACCGCCCGTTCCCAAACGTTCTTCAAGCAAACCCTCCGAAACGTTCGGCCGAAGTGCACACCCAAGCGGAATGAGCACACCCCGCGCGGCCGATTTGAACAAAGTACCAAAAGGCAAGGCGGTCAATCCGTCCGAGGAAATCACGAGCAAACCAGAAGTCAGCGCGACAACTCTGTGATGCGCAAGCAAGGGCGCAGGCAACGCGAAGAACACGCGCCGCGCCCAGGCGATCTGATCCCACGGAATCAGCGCAGCCATCGGATGCTCCTTGCCGATTGCCCCGCGAACAAGACTGAGCCCTACCGACATGTCGAGTGCCGTGGAACGAACCGCCTCTGGCATCGGTGGCGCTTCGGCAGGACGTGCCACCGAGATCAGCCGCTCGACTGCAACAGCACGTGGCGCTGGTTCCAGCAAGCGCGGAGCCAGGGGCGCAGGCTGCAGCAACAACAGGCGATCGCCGCCAAACAAGCCGCCGCAGGCATCGAGGTGCAAGGGATGGCGATAACCCGCCGCAACCGCAACACCCGAAGCCGCCGGCAGGAACATTGACACACCGGGTGTGGTACGCAATAGGCGAACGAGGCGTGCCGGCGGATCTTGAAGGCGAAAGAAATAGAACCGGGCGATTTCTCCGGTGCGGCTTTCCGTTTCACACAGCGACGCGAACGCGGTCACACCGGTGCGATGAAAATAAGAAACCATCGTGTCCCCGAGTCCCTGTCGAACCGTGAGGTAGGAAAGCGGTGGCAACGCGCGCGGGGCAAGGCCCTCCAAAGCATGCGGTTCACGAACCAGTTCAAGCCGCATCACCAGATCGCGCAGACTCAGCTCGCCTTCGATCCGGAAAGCCAGCTCGCCCTGGTGGGAATGAACCGACAGATCGGCGACCCCCGAGCCCGGGTGGTCCACGTCGTATCCCAGCGGGGACTGCGTATCCCGAAGCGCCACGAAATGGCGACCGGATCCGGTAAAGGCATACCCTTGCGCAGCCCGTGCGGCGCGAACCGGAACGTCGATGGCGTGCTGGGTTACTTGTGACAGGCGCACCAACACCTCGCGGGCGCCATGCCCGTGGCGGGCCAGTAGAATCTGTACCGAGGCGGCGACGTCGTCGAGATTGGCCTCTGCGGTCAACATACGAAGAAACGAAACCACGCGATCGAGGGTGGCAAATCGGAACAATATGTCCGACCCCAGCGCCAGCCCAACGGAGGTCGACGTGAGCCCGGGGAGCACAAAACGAATTTGCCCCGGAGCAACTCGAACGAGCATCAAAAAAGTCTAAGTTTTTCCGATACAATAGCAATCCCCATGTCCTCCGTTTCTTCCGGCCCCATTTCCTCGCCTCCACCGGGCACCGTCCTTGCTGACCGATTTGTTTTGGGTGACGCCCAGGCAGCGGATGTAAGTCTCGGTATTTTCCGCGCCAAAGATCGTTCCAATGACGAGGACGTTCTTGTATTGCTCGCGACGCCCGCCGCAAACACACAGGCTGCGTTGCAGGCCGATCTCGCGCGCGCCCAGCGAGCGCCCGTCAACGGCATGGCCAAGATCATCGCCTTCGGCAAACACAACGAACAACTGTTTCTCGTCAGTGAAACCGGCGGAGGGCACAGCCTGCGACAGCTCATCGCCGCCAAACGTTCGCAAAACGAACCTGTGGGGGGCCGTGTGGCCCACACCCTGCTCGCTCAGATCGCAACCACGCTTGCCGAGGCATACAAAACCATGGCGCACGGTGCACTCAGCCCCGAAACAGTGGTGGTGGGTCGAGACGGTCGCGTCAGCATCTTGTTCTGGGGCGTCGCGCGCGGACTTCCGGGCCTGGTTCGATTGGGAAACGCGGACGATCTCTACGCCGCCCCCGAGGTGGCCCAGGGCGCTGCACCTTCAGCGCAGGCTGACGTATTTTCGCTCGGCGGTCTTCTCTACGAAATGCTGACTGCCGCACCCCCGGTCGCGCCCTTGCGCCCGCCGAGTCAACTTGTCGCCGATTTGTCGCCCATGGTCGACGCCGTCCTCAGCAAATCGCGCGGCAAAAACCCGCTCGGTCGGCAAGGGACGCCCCAGACCCTCGTCAACGAAATTGCCGGTGCGCTTAAACTGGAAGCGGTGTCGGGTATCGCACCGAGCGGCCTGCCCGGTCCGGGCATTTCGTTTCCGGCACCGGGTCAAGCCGCGAACACGGTTGGACCGAGAGCTTCCTCCGGACTCGGCATTCCACGGGTTACCGGCCAGGGGTTCAATGTTGCAGCTGCGGCCGGTGTGGATTCGGACAGCGATCGCTGGCTCATTCAAAAAGGCAAACTCGACTTCGGCCCCTTCTCGCTTGCAGTCCTGAAGGCAGAGATCGTCCGTGGTGCGTTTGGCATTGAAGATGTCCTGGTTGATACCGATTCCGGTGAACGTTGGCGCCTCGGCAAACATCCCATGATGGGCGACTTCGCACGCGATGCGGTCCGCAAACTGGAAGTACAACGGCGTGCCCATGCCGATGCCTCACTCGAAAAGTCGGAAAAGAAAAAAGGTCGATTTTCGAATCTTGTTATCGTTGGCGTCATCGCAGTCCTGGCCGTCGGCGGCGGTTTGTATTTCTTTGGACGCGAAACCGCCAAGGAAAATGAACTGGCCGAGCGCGTGGGCGAAGCGGACATCGATCAGTTTTTGAAGGGCGTAAAGTTGGCGTTCAACCAGCCTCGAAAACCATCCCGTTCCCGCCCCCGTACCGCAGGCGTTGGCAAATCCAACGACGAGTTCGACGACACGCAGGTGCTCGGCGACGTGAGCAAGGGCGGAGGCGATGCCGTCCTCGGCGAGGACGTGATTCAGAACGTGATGACCCGCAACTACCGCGGACTGATCCCGTGCGTCATGCAGGCGCGCTCAAGCACACCGGGCCTGTCGCAAATTGACATCGACTTTGTCGTTCAGGGTTCGGGCAAGGTGTCCGCTGTCAAGGTCAACGGCCAGAAATCGGGGCCATTCCCCAGCTGCGTTCTCGACCGCATGCGTTCGTTCAAATTCCCATCGTTTGACGGGAACAAGACGATCGCAAGCTGGTCAATGAGCATCCGCTAGCGAAACGTACTACGAAGCAGCAACGGGGTTCTCGAGAATACCGAGACCCTCGATCTCGACTTCCATCTTGTCGCCGGCCTTGATCCAAAGTGGCGGGGTGTGCGCAAACCCAACACCCGGTGGCGTTCCGGTCGGGATCACATCGCCCGGCTCAAGCGTCATGCTGCGGGACAGAAACGAAACCAGTTCGGCCACGCCGAAAATCAACTGGCTGGTGTTCGAGTCCTGCACCGTGCGACCGTTGAGTCGCAGGGCGATGCGCAAATTCTCGGGATTCGGAACCTCGTCGCGGGTCACGATGTAGGGACCGATCGGCGCAAAGGTATCGGGCGCCTTGCCACGCGACCACTGGCCGTCTGCAAATTGGAAATCGCGCGCGCTCACGTCATTGAAACAGGCGTAACCCAAAACGTGAGCCATCGCGTTTTCCTTGCTGAGGTGTTTGGCGCGGCGACCGATGATGACGGCCATCTCGGCCTCGTAGTCGGGTTTCTCGCAACCGAGCGGGATGACGACGTTGTCACCGGGCCCGCAGATTGACGTTCCAAACTTGGCAAACATCACGGGGCTCTTGGGAATTTCCATCTTCGATTCGATGGCGTGATCACGATAATTCAAACCGATACACATGATTTTGCCGGGACGGGCGACGCTCGCCAACAGGCGAACGGCTTCGAGCGGCAGCGTTTCGCCCTTCGGATCGCGCAGCAATTTGAAGGCGGCACTGGTTTCGTCGTACCAGGAGAGATCTTGAGCGGAAGGACCGCCGTCGGCAGTTATCACCGCCTTGCCATCGGCGGACAACACGCCCATGCGGGCGTTTCCGGAACTCTTCTTCTCTTCGAATCGAACAATGCGCATCGCTTGAACCTCGGGGTGAAAGGAGAGCGTGTAATATCACAGAACCCAGACTCCATGCCACGGCGACCACGGCGGGTTTCACGCCAAACTGATGTCAAAGCGGACCAGTTCGTGGGGAGCCATCACGATCGGACCGCCTGAATGAACCACAGGTGTTCGCCCTCGAAATCGTTCCGGGTCGCCGACGGCCTGCGCCAAGTTCCGGGGCGATAGCCGACCCACGTTGCCTTGCATCGGAATCCCCTGAAAATGAACCTGTCGCTCGGATTCCCCGAAATTGGCGAGCAAGACCCTTATTTTAGTTTGCGAGCGCAGGACAAGCGCCCCGACCTCAAGCGGAAGCGAGCTGGTGCTTTCGAGGACCACCGGAGAGAGCAATTCCGCCACGTCCGCGAAGGTGTGGAAAACCGGAAAGACGCAGGCAGCAGGCGATCCAAAGCCTTCCGGTAACGCGGGGCCCTGTTCCGACGGCATGAGACCGAGTGGCCCGGTGGTCTCGAAGTAAGTGACCCGGTCAAAGCCCGCGCGCGCAACCATACCGATGTGTACTGCGGTCCAGGCTGCAAGGCTCAGGCTCGCTTGCCGGGGGTCAACGTGGCTTGCGATCCGGCCTTCAGGGCCACGCATGCTGGCACCCGGCTGCGGCTGAGGTCGCAAGTCGACGCGACCCAACACGAGCGGCATCGCAGGAGAATGCGCCCTCACAGTTGTTGCAAGCGCGATCGGAACGGGCAAGTTCTCGAACAGCGTTCTATCGTCATACAAATGCGAAGAAGGCGCTGTCGGGACGCACAGAAACCCTGACTTTTCTGCCAAATCGCGGTTTCGGTTCGCCTCGGCGAAATACGGATGAGGCGCAACGCCAATCGGAATTTCGGGAATGGAATGCTTCAACACCTGCCGCGCCGCCCGTCGCACTTCGGCGGATAACACCTCGTCAAGCAACGGTAACAACACTGCACCGACCATCCGTGGCGTGTAGGTATCAAGGACCTGGATCAGACGCACCATCTCGCGCTGCGGTGATCGCGACAACCAGACGGCAAGTTCAAGTGGGACGTTGAAACGCCTCGATTCCTCGACAGCGGCGGCCATTTCGTCCGAACTAGAGCCGCGTACGGGCACCAGATCCAGGCGAAAAAAAGACGGTTTGAGCTGCTCGAGGCGCTGTCTTTCGCGGCCCGTATGCGAACGCGACCCGAAGGGCAAACTGAAACCAATTGCAGGCAGCGGAAAGGTTCGCCCCGCATCAACCGTGATGGAGACGGCAAACGAATCCGTGAAGGCAACGGGCGTCCGCCCCGGTTCGATCTTCACGTCAAACACCACCATCTGTGCAACCGTGGTCCCGGTCAGGATCTCAAACGGTTTGGGTAAGGCTTGTGGTCGGCTGTAGGTCTTGAGCGAATCATCGCCCCACTGACGCTGGTCCTCCGTCTCAAACGTGTCACCAACAAACTTCAACGCCACCGCGTAGGCGTCGTCCGGACCGGTGCGATAACGCAACTCGCGCACGTTCATAAAAGGGGCATGGGGCGCAATGTCGTCTGGAAAAACAGCCTCCGAACGGCTGCCATCGGTCCCGATTACCGTCGCACTTCGACCGCGATTCCCCTCGATAGGATGCAACACGCAGAGGCCAATTCGGTTCGAGAGGAAATCGGTTTCGGGCTGTCCAGATGCCGAAAACTTCACACTCACCCCATCGGGCTTCTGCTCTACCGAGATTTCGGCTCGCCACTGAAAACAAATTTCGCCGCGCTCATGCACGCCGAGAAAACGAAGCTGGATGGCATTCGTCGAGGTTTCGATCTCCTCGTCGACCACCACACTGGGGACGGTCACCCAGTGATCGTCGCGCACCGCAAAATAGATACGCCGAAGGACCTCGACTTCACCGATTCGCAGATACAGAAGCTGCCCGTCGACGAA
>JAYUPZ010000019.1:0-25774 GCA_043759805.1 Myxococcales bacterium
GGCGTTGGCGTCCTCGTCGACTTGAAACTCGACGGTGATTTTGAGTGGCGTGAACACACGGCCCGCACCGTCATCGCGTACAACCCGGACACGCAACGATAGCGGTCAATAGTTGAAAATCACCTTGTGACTCTGCGAGCCCTTCATGATCTCGCGCTCAAAGCTCCACACCTTGTTCTGCGGTATCACGTAGAGACCAATGAGGCGGTTGCCCTCGGGCACCATCAAATTCTCGACCGGACAAAGCAATCCTGTGTCACGCCCGTCGATGAAGACGGGATACTTTCCTTCGGTCGTACAGCTGACCTGCAGCAAAACCGTACCACCAAAATTGATATTGGCAGGGGGCAACGTTCGTTTCATTGTCAGCCCCTCGGACGTATCCGCCACCTGGCGCAACATCTTGAAACCCGGCTTGGTGATCACCAGTCGGTGGGTGCTGGGGTTGGTCTCGAGAACGACAGGCGTCTTGCCTTTTTCGACACCATCAAGCCAAACCGTGGCCCCCTTGGGCGTCGTCTCGATGGTCAGCTGCCCGCGTGCGGGTGCCATGGATTCTTCCTGCGCCTTTTGACGTGCCTCGTCCTCGGCAGTGGGCTTAGACGGTTCTGGTGCCGCCTCGACCATCCGCGGAGGCGCCACCGGGAGCGGCTCGCGGGTAAAATGCGAATACCCTGCGTATCCGATGCCCATCGCTATCGTCACGGCCGCGATCATGAACAACGGCGAAGTCGACTTTTGTTTTTTCGGCCCACCGACGCGCGCCGATCCAGCCCTTCGAGGCAACGGCAGGCTACCAGGCATGGTGCCAAGCCCGTCCCCCGTCATGAGTTTTTCGTTGTCATTGTCGTCGTCGGATTCGTACGACTGAATGCCAATCTTGTTGGGATCAATGACCCCAGCAACCCGATCCTCCGGATCGTAGATCCCATCATTTTCTCGACTGCCGCTGGCGTTCGGTAAGTCAAGAACCCGCGGTCGGTTCATGGTGGTCGACGGCAGATCGGGAACGTGCAAATCCATGGTCTGCGGACCGATGTCCAAGCCCCCCCCGAGCACATTCGGGCGACCGGTGACAGACGGCAAATCAAAGAAATCGTCGTCCACCGAATTGGCCGAGACGCCACCCCCTCCCACATCGTCAACCCACTGTGGTTCGCTTCGCATCGATGGTGCTGGCGCTGTCGCCAGCGGCTTCAGGTGTTGCTCCGCCACGCTCGATTCAGCGTTGACTCTTATCGGAGGTGGTTTGACGCCTGGTTTTGCTGACTGAATGGGACTTGCCAGGATCGATGTCGATCCGTCGTTGGCATTGCCGATGAAGTCGGAGCCCATGCCATCATCAACCGGCGGGCTTGGCTGCGCGGCAACCTGCGGCGCGGGGCGTGCGCCCGATGCTGGGCCATCCAGCAAATCAAGACCTGGTAGCGCATCGAGATCGGGCAGCTCGGGCTCTGGATCCGCAACTCGAACAGGTGCTCTCGCCGGGACTGCTGTTGCCCGCGGCGGAACAGCGGGTGCCCACGCAGCAGGTGTCGCCGCAACGGGAGGCGATTTCGCCACCGCCGGCGTCTGGGATTTACCCGAAACAATATTGCCGAGCTGAAGCCCGATGGACGGAGGGGGGGATAACGCCAGTGCAGCTGCAGCGGAAGTGCGCGGACGATCGTCCGGATTCTTCGAGAGTAAATTCGTGATAGCGAGCTCCAACCAATCCGGAACGTTCGGAATGTTGGGAATGGGCTCTTCGAGTTGTTCGATGAGCTCCGCCCGCGTCTCGCCGATGATTGGCGCTTCTCCCGACAGGAGGTAATACAGAATGGCACCCAGTGAATACAGATCCGAGGCCGGGGTTGGCTTGGCCTTGCTGAGCAACAGCTCTGGTGCGACGAACCAGTATTTGTCCGCAGCAAACTCGGTTACGTTGCGCAATGCTGCGGAAAATCCGATGTCGGTCAAGACGACCTTGCCCTCGGGTGTCACCAGCACATTGCCGGGGCAGAGCCCTCCGTGTACTGCACGATCCTTGCGTTCATGAAGCGCAGTGAGGATGCGGGCGATCTGACTGCCGATCGCGGAAACCAAGTTTGCATCCAACCCGCCGCCGGCCACCGCGTTATCCCACAATGATTCAAGGTTGACGCCGGAAACGTATTCCGTTATCACGAAGCACGCGCCTGGATCACCGGATACTTCCAGAACGCGTGCGACGCCTGGAACTTTCAATTCGCCATTGCGCAGGCCGAGGTTCACAAACAACGAAGCGATGCGCGGATCCTTGCCGCCCCGATCGCCGCGCAGCAATTTCAGCGCAACAGGCTGACCCTCGTTGCCATGGCGGTGTGCCCGGAAGGTTTCCGTCACACCGGCCGGACCGAGCTGTTTCTCGACTTCGTAGTCGCCGAACCTGAGTGCCATACTGGTTGCGATTTGCCTGACTGGGTTCAAGGAAGTTTCGGGATAACCCCCAAGGAATTCGGGAGTTTTGCCGGGTGACTTGACCTTGGATCATAAGGTCAACCGGTCTGACCGTCCAAAACCTCACTCCACCCCCCCGGAACTGAACAAAACTTCAGGAGCCTACGTGGCGTGATGCCACTGACGCGCAACCTCGTACATCGCGATTCCGCTGGCGGTGGAGAGATTTAGCGAACGCACGACCGCGACTCCCCCATCCGCCGGCATCGGGATGGAGACCGATTGGCCGGCATATTGGGCACGAATCTCGGGTGAAAGCCCCACGCTTTCACGCCCAAAAACCAGCACGCTTGGTTTCGGGAAAGACACCTCCCAGAGTCCCCTTTGACCCCCTGTGGTGAAGAAGAAAGCCTCACCAAGCTGCGGAAGGGCTTGTTCAAAATGCGCAAAGTCCGGCCAAACGATGGGATTGACGTGCGGCCAGTAATCGAGTCCCGCCCTTTTGACTTGCCGATCGTCGAGCGAAAATCCGAGGGGTCTAACGAGGTGTAGCTGCGCACCGAGTGCAAGGCAGGTTCGGCCCACATTGCCGGTATTCCAATGAATTTCAGGTTCGACAAAAACGACGTGGAGGGCGCGATTCACGACAGAACAGGATAACCTGCGGGACGCCGATGCAACGGCTTTCTCAACTCATCACGCGCAATCTTGGCTGTTCTCGCCGTCAGGCGGAGGCCCTGATAGACGACGGCCTCATCCTTGATGGAGAGGGGCGCCCGTTTGGCGATCGCAAAACCAAAATTGCCGGCGACAACTTGCCGCTTTCCGTGCTCCTCCACGGCGAGCCGATGCAGCTACTTGATTCCATCACCGTAATGCAACACAAACCAGTAGGCTGTGTCACCGCGCTCATCGACAATCGCCATCCGACAGCGTTTGCTTTGCTCAAGGACGCGCCTTTACTCGACGAACTTCGACCACTTGGCAGACTGGATCTGGATACGAGCGGATTGCTGCTATGGACAACGGATGGCCAGTGGCTGCACCGCATGACCCACCCTCGATTCGGTGTGCCGCGAACTTATCAAGCGTCCCTCGCACGACCTTTCGATACGCCGCCCGAGACGCTCACGCTGCGCGATGGTCACGAGGCCAGCATCGTGAGCACCCGCGTCATCACCAATCCGCATCCCGCACTCGCCATACCGGCAGAGGCAGCCCTGTGTGCGGAGATCATCCTGACCGGCGGCGCGTATCACGAAGTGCGTCGCATCTTCGCAGCACTTGGCAGCCACGTCTTTTCGCTGTGCCGTGTCCGCTACGGCGAATTCGAGTTGCCGACGGATTTACCTGCGGGAAACTGGGTACCGGTCGAGAGCACGCCAGCATCCCCGAGCAAGCTACCGTAGTACGCTGACACCGCGTTCACGGGTCCAAGCCGATGAGGTCGTGTTGCGATTCGATAAACGGCCATACCGAAAAAGGACAACACGCCAAGCACGAAAGTTCCGATCAAAAATACAAACACACCGCGGCCGCCTTTTTGGGGGGAGGCGATCACGGGACTTTTTCTTCAAGACGGGCCCGTTCATCCGGATGCTCATCCAGATAAGCCTTCCGACTCTCCCGGGTGATTTCAACCACGTAGCTCGTTTCGCCCGAAAGTTTCACCTGACACGATAGACGGGAATTGCCACGAACATCGAATGCCTTGTCCAGAATGTCTTCCTCACGCTCTTCGGCCGCAGCCAGCAAGGAAAGTCCCTCCTTGACGTAAACGTGACACGTCGAACAGGCGCAAACACCACCGCAGGCAGATCCAACCATTGCCCCGCAGCGACGCGCGGCCTCCAGTATCGAGGTCCCCGCGGGAACCTCCACCTCTTGCCCTCCGGGTTCAAATCGTATCACAGCCATGGTTAACCTGACAGTTTCTCTTCGATGTTGAGCAAGGGCTGGCCCGCAATCCCCTGCGAAAGTGCGCGATTCATGCGGCGCTCGGCAAAGTTCTTCGATGTTCTATCCAGCGACTCGATCCCCTTGCGAATGCCATCCGTCGATTCTCCTGCGGCCTCGTCCTCAAGACTGAGCATCGCTGCTGCAATCGCAACCTCTTCACCGGGAAGGAGCAAGTCCGGAGTCGATTGCATTGCAGACTTCGTCGCAGCCAGAATGCGCTCGGCTTCTATCCGCTGTTCCGCGAGCAAACGGGCACGAACGTCGTCGGCACCGTGCTCGTACGATTCGAGCAACATACGCTCGACTTCTTCGTCGGTCAGACCGTAACTTGGCTTGACCTGAATTGTTGATTCCTTGCCGGTGTGTTGCTCGCGAGCCGAAACGTTGAGAATGCCGTCCGCATCGACCACGAACTTCACCTCAAGTCGAACCATGCCAGCCGGACCCGCCGGAATGCCGGTTAATTTGAAGCGCGCCAGGGAGCGACCCTCGGCCACCATTTCGCGCTCGCCCTGTACAACGTGCAGGTCGAAACCCGTTTGATTGTCGGCATAGGTCGTGAATTCTTGTTTGGCACCGCAGGGGATCGTGGTGTTGCGATGAATGAGTTTCTCGACTACCCCCCCCATCATCTCGAGGCCAAGAGAAAGAGGCACAACATCGAGCAGCACGACGTCGTTTGGATTGTCACCGCCGGCAAGCAAGTCGGCCTGCACGGCAGCGCCGAGAGCAACCACCTGTTCCGGATCAAGATCCGTCAACGGCTCGCGCTCGAATACTTGAGCCACGAAACGACGCACAAGCGGCATGCGGGTGGCGCCGCCAACCAGGACCACGCCATCAAGCGCATTCATCTCAAGATCCGCATCCCGCAACGCATTTCGCACCGGATCGGTGCAACGCTGTAAAACAGGCGTCACCACGGCTTCCATTTCTGCGCGCGTCAATGTGCCCGCCCAATCAACCTTACCGTGGGCGAAAGTGACTTCGATCCGATCGACGGAAGACAGGTCTTCCTTGGCAACCTGCGCGGCGCTCAAGATCTTCCGGAATAGCTGCGCGTCGTTGCGGTCTTCCTGCGCGATTCCCATTTTCGACAAGAGGTGCTCCGCAATGGCTCGATCAAAGTCATCGCCGCCAAGCGCCGAATCGCCACCTGTAGACTTGACCTCGAAAACGCCGGCCTCGAGCCGCAGTATCGAGATATCAAACGTACCACCACCGAGATCAAAAACGGCGAACGTTCCGTCTAGTTTCTTGTCGAGACCGTATGCGAGCGCGGCGGCCGTGGGCTCGTTAATAAGCCGCATGACGTCGAGTCCCGCAAGGCGTCCGGCATCTCTGGTGGCCTGCCGCTGAGCATCGTCAAAGTAAGCGGGCACGGTGATGACAACACCTTCAAGTGAGCCGCCCAACTCGCGCTCGGCGCGTCGGCGCAACTCGGACAGTATCTCCGCGGACACTTCAATGGGCGTAACCACCCTGCCCGGCACCTGAAATCGAACCATTCCTTCCTGGCCGGGTTCATTTGCGAATCGATACGGTGTCAGTGATTGTGTCGAGGCGGAATCTCGACTGCCTCGGCCCATGAAACGCTTGACCGAAAGAATCGTATCACGTGGATGCGCAACCGCCAGACGATGCTTGGCTTCACTGCCAACAATCACCGATCCCGCGACTGTGTAGTGGACCGCCGACGGCAGCAGTGCATTGCCTGATTCGTCGAACAGACAAACGGGCTGACCCGCCGCGACCACGGCAATTAGAGAGTTCGTGGTCCCCAGATCAATACCCGCTGCACGAATTTTGCACGCAGCTTTGACCAGCGATTCGCCAGGCTCGGAGATCTGGAAAAGTGCCTCAACCATGTTGACCTTCGACATCTTCTAGCAGGCGTCGCCAGTAGCGCACCGCCATCAAATTTTGCGCGATGGGCTCAACAGGCGCGCCCCCATCCAGTTCCTCGGCAACCCGCGCCATCAGTGCGTCAACTCGACCATGGGCTTCGCGCGCAATCGACTCGATTGCCGCCTTGTTTCCAGAATCGCGGGCTTCCGCCACTGCCTCGTTCATTTCCATCATTTCCACCAGCAGATCTTGTGCCACCCGGATGGGCTCCCCTGCGTTGACACCGGTAAGGCGAACCGATCCGCCTTCGCGAGCGACATCCACCCCGCGCAAGAGCAGCAAGCTTTCCGCACGCGCGACGGGATCCTTGATAATCCGCCAGGCATCGTTGAGCTCGACTGCTCTCTGCATCGCCAACCGCCTGGTGCGGGCGTCAGCGCGCACAAACCGATCAGGGTGCGCCTGCCGCGCCAGCTTGCGATAAAGCGTTTCGAGTTCCGTGCGATCCACCGCAAAACGGCGTTCGATCCCGAAAACAGCGAAGGGGTCGGGGCCTATCGAAGGTGGCCCGGCCTCGTTCAAAACTGAACGCTCTCCCCGCACCCGCACGAGCCCTTGGAATTGGGATTCACCCAGGTAAAACCCCGTTGCATCAGTGTCTTCTTGAAGTCGAGGGTCGAGCCGCGAAGAAACACAAGACTCTTCGGATCGATGAAGACGCGCATGCCGCCTTCAACTGGAATTACCAGATCCTGGGCTCGCGGCTCGGTGTCGGACCACTCGAATAGATAGGAAAAGCCCGTGCATCCACCACCACGAATCCCGACCCGCAAACCGGTCGGCTTGCGATCGCGCGCAGCCGCAGCCTTCACGATCGCATCGGCGGCAGCCGGAGACACCGATACCGATGCCTCATCCGTCGGTTGCGCCGCAGGGGTTTGTGGGTTCGCTTCCATCGTTTGCATAACTTTCTCTCAGTCCTACTTTTGAATGCGCCCTTCAGCTACAGCTTGGCGCGTTTGCTCCGGTAATCTGCAATGGCGCTCTTGATTGCGTCCTCTGCAAGTACCGAGCAGTGAATCTTCACCGGCGGAAGGTTTAACTCCTCGACGATGGCGGTATTCTGAATGGCTGAAGCCTGATCGAGCGTCATGCCTTTTATCCACTCGGTCGCAAGCGACGAGGAGGCGATCGCAGAGCCGCAACCGAAGGTTTTGAAACGCGCGTCTTCAATGATGCCAGCCTCACTCACCCGGATTTGCAGCTTCATCACGTCGCCGCAAGCAGGCGCACCCACTAGACCCGTTCCCACATTGGGATCGTTCTTGTCTAGGCTCCCCACGTTGCGAGGATTTTCGTAGTGTTCGACGACTTTTTCTGAGTATGCCATTTGGTAGTTTCCTAGTGCGGAGCCCAGTGAATCGACTTGATATCGATTCCTTCCTTGACCATTTCATAAAGCGGCGACATCTCGCGCAAGCGTTCGACTTTGCTGACGACGAGGTCAATCACGTAATCGACCTCGGCCTCGGTATTGAACCGGCCGATGCCAAAGCGAATCGACGTGTGCGCCAATTCTTCTTCGACACCCATGGCACGCAAAACGTATGACGGTTCAAGAGACGCCGAGGTGCAGGCTGAACCGGACGACACCGCCACGTCTTTCAGGCCCATCAAGAGCGATTCGCCCTCGATGTAAGCAAAACTCATATTGAGATTACCCGGCAAACGGTGCTCCATCGAACCATTGATATAGGTATCCGTCAGGCGGGCTTCGATGCCAAGACGCAAACGCTCGCGCAGCGCAAAGGTGCGTTTCGCTTCCTGTTCCATCTCTTCTTGCGCGATGACACACGCCTTCCCGAATCCGACAATCAGTGGAACATTCAACGTTCCCGAACGCATGCCGCGCTCGTGACCACCCCCGTCCACCATGGGTTCGAGACGAACCCGCGGCTTGCGACGTACATAAAGTGCTCCCACGCCCTTCGGCCCGTACATCTTGTGTGCCGAAAGCGAAACGAGATCGGCCTTGCACTCATCCACGTTGAACGGGATCTTGCCCACGCCCTGAACGGCGTCGATGTGAAACATCGCACCCCGGGCTTTCACGATTTCGCCAATAGCCTTGCAATCGTTGATAACGCCGATCTCATTGTTGGCCAACATGACTGACACAAGAATTGTCCTGTCCGTCATGGCCGCAGCCAGCTCTTGAGGATCCACGCGGCCGTCTCGTCGCACGGTTAAATAGGTAACCTCAAAGCCCTCTTTTTCGAGACGCTTGCAAGCATCGAGCACAGCCTTGTGTTCGTTATTTGCCGTGATGATGTGGTTGCCGCGATCGCGATAGAAGTGCGCGATGCCCTTGATGGCCAGGTTGTCGCTCTCGGTTGCGCCCGAGGTCCAAACAATCTCCTTGCCACTGGCTCCGATGAGCGCCGCCACCTCGTCGCGTGCTTTTTCGACAGCTTGTTCCGCGGCCCAACCAAAGGCGTGTGAACGGCTTGCAGCGTTGCCGTAATCTTCAGTGAAATAGGGAATCATCGCCTCGAGCACGCGGGGATCAACCCGGGTGGTGGCGTTGTTATCCATGTAGATTGGAATCTTGATGCTTACGCTCATGCTGTTTGCCTTGTTGTCAGACCGTCGACCAGCGTGGGTGCGTGCCCTTCGTGGCCATTGATATCGCAACAGTCACACGCGCTCGGCGTGTGAACGGGCGCGCAGGTTCGACAGCTGTCGAGATAGGAAAGACTGTCCTCGAGTTCCGATACGAGCGTGGTCAGTCGACTGATCGTCTGCCGCGCCTCGCGCAACTTGTCTGCAAAGATCTCGCGCACCGTCGACATCGCGTCCGGACCCGTCGCACTCGCTTCGCAGACCTGCAAGAACGCTTTGATCTCGTTCAGCGAAAATCCCATATCCTGCAACTTTTGAATCCACTCGACCCGTGCGGCGGCTCTCTGGGGGTACAGCCGAAAACCGCCCTTCGAGCGAACAGGCTGCAATAGACCCAGCTCTTCGTACAGGTGGATGGCGCGCACCGTTTTACCGGTGCGGCGTGCCAGATCTCCTACCTTGAGGTAGGTCAGTGCTTCGATGGGGACATCCATGATCAAACTCTTACGTATACGTAAGGGATATAGGTATTCGGGGCGTCGAAGTCAAACAGAAAGGTGTCGTTTTGCCGGTGTTTTATGGGAAAAATGACATTAGATTTTTCGCGAAAAATCGCATAAGCACTTGATATGATTTGATAATATAACGGTTCATTCTGACCAGCAGTCAATAACTGCGCTTGACTCGACCGGGAACCGGGCTTAAAGCCTGCCGAGCAGCCGTGCACGCTATGTCGACCGAGCCCGCATCCGCCCACAAGTCTGCAGCCGATCCTTTGCGCGAACACGCACATGCGGACGGCGACAGCCACACGCACGATCATGCCCCGACCAGTGGCAGGCACCTGCACCGCTTCGGCGCCGGCATTGGCATTGCCTGCGCGATCCATTGCCTGGCCATGCCGCTCGTGGTCGGCATCCTTCCGATACTCGGGCTCTCGTTCCTCGCCGAAGAATCTACCGAAACCTGGATGATGGGCATCGCGATGTTGGTTTCCGTTGCTGGAGCGCTCTGGGGTTTTCGACGCCATCGCGCGCTTCGCATCGTCATGACTTTCGCGGGTGCCATTGGTCTTATGCTCGTGGGGCGCTGGCTGGGAGAGTCTCATCCCCTCGGATTGCCGCTGACCATCGGCGGCTCCATCACGATCGCCATTGCGCATCTCTGGGGCGCGCGGTTGTGCCGATCCTGTCCAAGCGAGTAGTGCGCTAGGCGCGTGCACGCGGTTTTCGCAATCGCGCGACGGCGTGACCGACAATAAGCGTTGCCACGCCCGATAGAAACGCCACCAGGTTGTCTTTCACACTGAAGACAACAATCCCGACGTTCAGTAGCACAAAAAGCATGGGCGTTACCGGGTAACCCCACGTTCGAAACACGTCGCTCCCGGTGGTCTTCGATACTTGTCGCAATCGCATCAGCCCCAATACGCTCAGCGAAGAGAACAGCGACAGTACGAATCCAATATAGAGAAGAAGCGTCTCAAAGGTGGCCGTGAGCACCATCGCCACTCCGATCGACGACTGCAAGAGCAACGCACGTAGCGGAGCATGCGTTCGCGCGCCGAGCTTCGCAAACGGGGCGAAAAAGGCACCATCCCGGGCCATCGCAACAATCACCCGCGGACCGGTCATGGTCATTGCTCCAATCGTCGACAACAAGAACAACGCAATCGCGAGTGCAAATCCGCCACCGAGGCGCGGCCCGAATAAAGCATGTGCGGCGAGACGTCCTGTATCGGGATGGCCGGCCAATGCGGATGGCGTAAGTGCATAGATAAAAACACCGTTCAACAACAGGTAGATCGCAACAACCGCAGCCACGCCGAACAAGATCGCCCGCGGTAGATTTCGCGTCGGCTGCTTTGCCTCACCACCTAGGTAGACCGCTGCATTCCATCCCGTGTACGCGAATGAAACGAAGACAAGCGAGGTCGCGAACCCGGACAAAGTCACCTCACCACGCGAAGCGGTCATCGAGAAATGTGCGACATCACCCTTTCCCATCGAAAAACCCGCGATGATGAACCCACCTATCAAAATCACCTTGATACCGGTCAGCACAACCTGGACCCGCGCGCCGGCCACCACAGCACCGCCGTGAACGGTGGTCATGAGAACAATTGCAATAATGGCCAGCGCCTCGGGTGGAACGTCGGTTCCAACAACTCCCTGAAGGTGCAACGCAAATGCCATGGCCGCGGCGGCAACAGGTGCCGAGAATCCAACCAACAACGACGTCCACCCTGACAAAAACGCCCAATGGGGACCAAACGTCTCACGAAGGAAGACGTATTCGCCACCGGTCACCGGAAATCGCGTCCCCAGTTCGGCGTAGCACAAACCGCCGCAAACTGCCAAAAGACCGCCGACCGCCCAGCAGGCGAGCACCGCCATCGGATGGCCGAGATCCGACATCATGAAACCGGATGTCGTGAAGATGCCGGTTCCTATCATATTTGCGACGACCACGAAAAACAGGGGTCGCAGTCCCAACGTCCGCTTGAACGTGGAAACATATTCAAGCCGCGAAGCCTCGCGTTCCCCGTGCTTCCCAGAGGGGGCGTCCCGCATCTTGTGCTACGCCTCGGCGATGCGCGACCGCGATCGATCGCGCGCCCGGACAGTCACCTCGGTGACGGCAGCGAGGAAATCATCGATGGCCGCATCCGGTATCTCGCCCATGTTGGCGATCTGCACGTATCCATCGGCAAGTACACCCTTTGCGCGATAGACGACAAAGCCCATCAACCGCAGTTCCGAATACAGAAACTCAATGTCGAGATTCTCGGGTATGCGCAACGTGCAAACGCTGTGCGCTTCATGGCCCGTATTGGTGAAGGATGCAAAACCAAGGCCTGCCAGCGCCTGTCGAATGCGAAGATTTCGCCACCGATAGACCGCGTTGCGCGCTGGAACCCCGCCAGATTCCTCCAGTTCATCAAGTGCAACGTCGAGCGCGATT
Organism: Myxococcales bacterium; assembly: GCA_043759805.1. Lineage (GTDB taxonomy): Bacteria > Myxococcota_A > Polyangia > Fen-1088 > Fen-1088 > JAWXBF01. Next base: position 11,812 of record JAYUPZ010000019.1, read on the forward strand.
GACGTGGATACTGCGGGAGTAAAGGGCGTTTGATTCAACTCACGGTGGTACTTTCGATAACGCGCGAGGTTCAAATAGTACGAGCGCACCGGGATCTTCTCGAGCAATGGCCAAACTTTCGGCGATACACACGCGAAAGAAACACCCGCAATGGCATGAAGGCATTTGTTGGCCGATGAGTAGCACAGATCGATGTTGTCGCGAACCACATCGAGATCTTCGGCGCCAAGCGACGACACCGCGTCCACGATGAACAGTACGTCATGTGCGCGGCAGAGCGCGCCCACCGCCGTCACCGGATTGAGCAAGCCGACCGATGTTTCGTGGTGGGTCATGGCGACCGCGGCGATGTCGGGATCTACCTGCAGCATTGCCTCAAGCGCAGCGGTGTCAGGCAACTGCCCCCACGGCCGAACGTGAACCACAGGATTCATTCCATGAACGGTCCCCATCTCCACCAAACGTTCACCAAAAGCCCCGTTTTGAACGACCAGCAGCTTCTTGCCCGGGGGAACCGCAGCCAACACACAAAGTTCCATTGCCGCCGTACCGGAACCGGTCACCACCACGATCTCATGCTCGGGATTCGCACGGAATATGGGCTTTAGCTTCGTTCGAAGATTTTGAATAACCCCCTCGTAGCCCACGTCTCGATGCGAGATATCGCGATGGACAAGCGCGGCTTTGACACGGGCGGAGGTCATCACCGGTCCCGGCGTGAAAAGCGTGAGTCCCGGCGTATCCTTGTCGGCAATCAGGCGTTCGACGAGCGCCATCGTTTCGGCCGCAGTGGAACGGGTTGGAGCCCGCGTCGTGGGCGAAACAAGCGCCGGGCCATGCACGCGCAAAAGCCAGTTGGCATGGGTGCACATTTCTACCGAGTCCAGATCCTGCCACAACGCCCCTCCGACATCGTGGGCGACCACCTTGCCGCGCTCCGCTGCGTGCGCAAGACCTTCGGTCAACGAAGGTTTAGACAACACATCCAGGCTGGCGATGAGGCTGTCATCCGCAACGATGAGGCTGGTGCTGATGGCGTCGTACGCTTCGATTGACTTGCTGATTTGCAAGACCCGTCCGTCGCTTGCGATCTCCACTTTCGTGGCATCGGCCAGATCAAATACCCGTGCGATTTCGCGATCAATCCCGATGGTGACCTGGCCGGATTGAATCGGCAACGCAACCATCTCCGCCACAAGATGCGGGGCGGCGATTTGGTCGGCCATCACGATCAAAACCGGTTCGTCGAACAGCGTTCGAGCGCACTGAACCGAAAGACCATTGGGCTCTTTCCAGCGCGTATTCTCGAAGAGAACCAACTTGAGTGAAGCCAGCCGAGGATTCCGAGAAATCGTACTGCGAATAGACTGTTCAACCCGGGACGCCGCGAAGCCCACCGTAACACCAACTTCACGAATACCCGCCGACGCCAGAGACAAAAGCGTCCGCTCAATTAGCGGAACACCATCCACCTGAACCAGGCAGTTGGGTTCGTCGACCGAGGCAATTGGCCTGCCCTGACCCGCAGCCAGAATGAGCGCTCGCCTGGTCGGGTTCTTTCCCTGGTTGACCACGCTGGTTGTCAGCTCTTCTTCGTTGCCGCAGACATACCGGCCGGAGCCAGCGCCGACTGTTCGCCCTTGAAGGTTAACCGGTATACGGAATTGTCGGTCTCGACGTAAAGCGTATCCCGACCTAACTCACCCAGCACCCGCTTGACCGGTGTCGTCACCATGCGGTGTCCGTTGGGATCGCGAAAAATCACCATGCCTCGGCCCACGGATGGATAACTGACCAGATAGCCAGTGTAAGCCTTACCGATTCCCGACGTTCCGTCGGTTACCAAGTCTCGAATCTTGCGGGCAGTAACGTTTACCAATCAACCGCTCCCAAACTGAGTTTAGCACGAACCGCAGGCTGCTATATACTGGCGCAAATGGCGAGGCCCGCCCGCAGCCCGGTACTCGGGTTCAACCATAACGTCCGATACCACGGGCGGATTTATCACGTCCAGACCGAGGACTCGGGGATATCGCATTCCCGCATTTTCACGCACCTTTTCTTCGAAGGCATTATCATTGCCACGAAGCGTTATAATTACGACCCGGAGGCTGTCGAAGATCAGGTCAAGGTCGAGATGCAGGAGATGCACAAGAACATCTTGAAGGAGCTGAAGCGCGGTCTGTTCGACGAACGGATCATCACCCACTTCACCGCCATGGGGCAGGAGCCCTTCCTCGACCAGCCTATGGACATTGGCGACCTCTCGGTTGCGCCGGAAAATCCGGGACCGGCGGGCGACGCGACGATAGAAATGCCGACCATCCCAATTATGGAGGATTCGGTGCTTTCTTACCCGATGGGTGCGGCGGAGTCTTTTTCCGAATTGCCCGCTCAGATGCCGGCAGAAGCTTTCCTCGCCTTGGATGCTTCCGGAATGCACACGCGAACAGCCCATGATCCGGCTCCCACAGAAATTGCCCATCCAATTGTCGCAGTCCACGACATGGACGAAGTCGTGGCGCTCGATCTCGATGCGCTGCCGCCTGTGGTCGACGAGGGAAGCGAAGTCTCGACCTCACAGTTCGTCAACGACGATGAAATGCCCTCGGTGGCGCCCCGTCCCTTCGGTGCCGGCGTCTACGTCAAGCGCGGGGGCCCATCGGATCGACCCTTTGATCGACCACCTTCCAATATTCCTCTTCCGCCGTTGCGTCGAACCGGAACTCAGGGGGTCGCGAGCAGCCCACCTCGCCCGACCGGCATGCACCCGCAGGTAACGCGCCCACCCGTGATGCTGCCCCGGCCCGGAATTTCGCCACCTGTCACGCGACCACCCGTTGTGGTTGTCCGACCTCCTGTCCGTCCGCGACCGCAACTGGCACCCGCTGCCAAGGCGCCTCCGGGCGGGGTGGTCGTGCAGCGAACCGTCGCTGTTGGCGCCCGGGGTCCCATCGGCCCGGCTGGAATTCGTCGGCCACGACCCTCGATTCCCTACGTCGTCAAAGAAGGCAGCCACCAGTTGGTTCGCAACGCGGGTGCTGCCCAAGTGGCACCGCCGGTGACCAACCGCCCCATGCCCCCCGTCAATCGCAGCATGTCGCCCGCACCACAAGCTGCCACGATCAGTGACAAGAGCCTCGACGAGGTGATTCTCGCTTATCTTTCGCAGGACTCAGACGGCAAACGCTAGTTATTTCACACGCCAGACGGTGCCATCAGGGCTATCCATCAGCTCGATGCTGCGCCCGACGAGCGCGTCGCGAATCGCATCTGCCCGCGCAAAGTCTTTGTCTCTCCGGGCCGCGAGACGGTCCGCGATCTGCTGCTCGATCTCGGCAGGATCAATTTTGCGCTGCAAACAAAGCCGTTCGCGCCGTTGCAACAGAAACGCCTTGGGATCACGCTGCAAGATCCCAAGTGTGGCACCGGCCGCACGAACGTCCCGGGCGATCGCGATGAGGCGTGCGGCCCGCTCGGGCTTCGGGGCCGACTTGGGATCGTCCAGCAACGTATTCGCCTGTACGAAGGTGTCATACAAATGCCCGATCGCGGCCGCGGTGTTGAAGTCGTCGTCCATCGCGGCACGATAAGCATTGATAAAACCAGACGGCAGCGGATCTGCGGGCAGATCTTTGAGCGTGCGGGCAAAGGCATCGATCCTGTCGAGGGTTCGATAAAAATATTCCAGACGGGTCTCTTGTTCGTCGAGATCCGGAAAGGACGTGGTCCCGTCTTCTTCCTTGCGAATCTCGAACGAAGCCGGGCTGCGGTAGTGGACACTAATGAGCAACAGGCGAAGCGTTTCGGGATCGTGAGTGCTGCATACCCTGGCGATGCTGACGACGTTGCCGAGCGACTTCGACATCTTTTCGCCGCCGAAGTTAACCATGCCCGAATGCATCCAGTGTTGCGCAAAACTGTCTTCGCCAAACGCACCACACGATTGAGCGAGCTCATTTTCGTGGTGCGGGAAAATCAAGTCGGCACCCCCGCCGTGAATGTCGAAACGCTCACCCAGAAACCGGTGTGCCATGGCGGAACATTCGATGTGCCAGCCCGGACGACCGGGTCCCCAGGGACTCGACCACTGGGGTTCGCCCGGCTTGGCGCCTTTCCACAAGGCGAAATCCATTGGGCTGCGCTTTTGCTCGCCAATCTCGATGCGAGCACCTGCCTTCAGATCGTCAGGATTCTGTCCGGACAGCTGTCCATAGCCCTGAAAGTTGGGAACAGAGTAGTACACATCGCCTGCTGCGGCGTAGGCCAGGTTTTTTTGCTCCAGCATCGCGATGATGCCGTGCATGGCTTCGATATTTTCCGTTGCACGCGGCTCTTCGTCCGGTGTCGCCACACCAAGCGCAGCCAGATCTCGGGCCATCGCGTCAGCATATTCACGCGCGACCTCGGTCGAGTCGCGCCCCTCTTGCTGGCCTCGTCGGATGATCTTGTCGTCAACGTCCGTAATGTTTCGCACGAAGCGCACGTCGAAGCCGCTTGCGCGCAGGTGCCGCACAATCACGTCGAAGGACACGAGCGTGCGGGCGTGACCTACGTGGCAGATGTCGTAAACCGTAACACCGCAAACATAGATTCCCACCTTACCGGCGGACAACGGTGTGAATTCAAGTTTTCGCCTCTTGCGGGTGTCGTACAACCGGATCATCGACGTTGGACCTATCAGCCCCTTCGAACGAGCGCAACCAGATTGACCAGTCCGAATATCAACAAGAAGGCAACAGCCACCAGTTTGGGCATGTGGACACGGGGCGTTTCGCCCTCAATGACCAGATAGGTTTCACCCGGCATTTCGATGGGGGCCTGCGTCCGAACCGATACAATATCCGACACGAGGAGATGCTGCTTCTCACCGGTCAACGTCGTGCAATTGAAACCGTTCGACTCGGTTGCGGCTCCCTTCTCGCTGTCGATCTCCCCTGCCCGGACCTGCAAAGCGACGATGTGATGCCGAATGCGGACATTGGGGCCAAGATCCGAGATGGCCCCTCGCACGCGCTCTGAACTTTCTCCGGTCACACGCGTGAGAAACTGGAAACCGGGCGTCGTTCCCGTAACCCGTTCACCCGGCGTCAACACGATGGCGCCAGCACTTTCGAGAGCCGCCCGGGCCGCAGGCAGTTCAACATGAACGTTAACCGGAACTACCACCTGGTACTCGTCGGGCCGCTGCACCGCAAACACCAGCACATCGTTGCGAGCGAGGCGCACCTTCGCACCAGAAATATCTGCCAGTTCCATTTGGTCGGCGCCTTCATGCACCGCCTTGCGCAACGGTTCCACATTAAAAAAGTGCGTGGAACTCACGTAACGCGAAAAGTAGTCGCGAATCGAGTGTGCAAAGGAAAGCTTGTCGAGTGCAATGAGACGCCCCGAAAAAGCGTTCTCATCCAACATCCAGGTGGGCAAGGGATCCGGTGCGCGCTGCACATAGAGCCGACCCCCGGTTCCGAGAACGCGAAAAAGACTTCTGAACTTCCACTCACCCTGGGTATCGAGACTGACGGCGCTTTCGTAGTCAGGATCGCCCTCGATGCGCACGTAACGATTCGTTGGCACCGGGGCGCCCTTGTTAAAGAGTGCGCTCGCATTCCCCAACCGTAGCGGCGAGCGATCGGAAAACAGGTAGCTCACATCGTGTCGCATATGCACAACGAGGAAGATCGAAAACACGACGACCAGTGCCGCCAGCCAGGGTGGCCGACGACGCGGAGGGGGAATGTGCGCGAACTCGTCTTCGCGCCCTCCCGTGGATTCATCGGTCAGGTTTTGATCGGTCACCGGAAAAGCGGCTCAATCTAGCCCACCGGACAAGAGACTCCAAACATTGACGCGAACGGGCAGTTGCGGCCCTCTGTCTCTCTAGGGAATGCTTGCTCCCGCGACAAGATTCCGGTATTCCGAGAACGTGTTTATCGACCGCGCGCGCTGGCGAGCACGAGTGCCCGTTCTTGTTCTCGGCCTATCGATTTTTAGCGCTTGCAAGTCTTCTACGCCCGAGGCGACCTTCGAGCGCGTCGCCAAAGCAGTTCAGAACGACGACGCCGAGGCGCTGTTCGAAACGCTCCATCTGGACACCCGCTGGTCCTGGATGACCATCCAACGTTACCAAAGGGAAAGTTACGACATCGTTATGTCAAACTACCCGCAAGGCACGGAACGCGAAACTCAGCTGCGCCGCCTCGAACTCGGCGCCGTCGCGCAGAGTGCCGCCGAACTCTACGCCAATTCCGAGGGCAAAAGCCAGATCGCCGCGCTCAAGAAAGTTTGGCCGCAAAGCGCGCAATGGACCCGGAAGAGTGACGAGGCAAGTACGCCGGATCGAGAAGGGAAACCACTTGTGTTTCGATTGAAGGAAGGGCACTGGGGTTTGACACGGTTTGGAGAAGAATCAGATCTTTTGAAAAAACGCGCCGCCAGCGACATCGACATCATCAAGACCAACGCTACCGATTTCGAGCGCGCGGCCCGTCGGGGGCAACCGTGAGTCCGGGCCGCAACGACGACGACAAAAAGAGTGCACAACTCTCTTTTTTGGATGAATCGCCCATCGTGCGAACACGCACCACCCAGACACCCGCTACCGATCCCGAGGGTACGCCCCTGCGTCAACCCAGGGAAAAAGAACCGGAGGCGGCGGTACTTTCGGTGACGCAGCTCGTGCGGGCGGCTCGCTTCGCTGTCGAGACGCGTTTTGCCGATGTGCGTGTCGAGGGCGAGATATCGGGATTACGCATCTCGGGTCCGGGTCACATCTATTTCACTTTGAAGGATCGCGAGGCGCAACTGGATTGCGCGATGTTCGCGCGCGAGGCAGCTCGCTTGAAGTTCCGACCCGAAGATGGCCTGTCCATCGTTTGCCGTGGGCGTCTCACAATTTACGAAGGCCGCGGTAAGTTTCAGATGACCGTTTCGGAGATGAGTCCGAGCGGCGCGGGTGCGCTCGCGCTGGCCTTTGCACAGCTCAAGGTGCGACTCGAAAAGGAAGGTCTGTTTGACCATGCGCGCAAGCGCAAACTGCCTTTTTTGCCTCGTCGGATCGGCATCGTCACGTCGCGAACAGGAGCCGTAATACGGGACATTATCAAGGTCGCCCATCGACGGGGCGCGGTCCCCTTGCTGGTGGCCCCGGCTGCGGTGCAAGGGCCTGATGCGGCGTCTCAACTGGTTCGAGCACTTGAATTATTGTGGACTGTACCGGATGTGGACGTGATCATCGTTGCACGCGGTGGTGGCTCAATGGAAGATCTGTGGGCGTTCAACGAGGAAAATGTAGCACGGGCCATCGTGCGCTCACCGGTACCCGTGGTATCGGCCGTTGGGCACGAGACCGATTTTACCATTGCGGATTTTGCAGCCGACGTCCGGGCGCCTACCCCGTCGGCCGCAGCCGAACTTTGTGTACCGGACTTCGAGACGCTCCGGGAAACCCTGCAAAATGGACAGCAAAGACTGCGTCGAGCTCAAACTGCCGAGGTCACTCGGGCACGCCACGCGCTTGACCGATTGCGCATGGCCATCGAAGATCCACGCCGTTTGATTGACCGGTATCGACAACGGCTCGATGATCTTTCCGGTAGTGCAGGTACGGAGATCCGTCGAGCCCTGCGGGCGCGCAAGGAGGTACTTTCGCTGTGCGAGCGTCGATTGCTCGCTGCCCACCCGCAACGTCGCTTTGCAGAGCAGCGACGGGAACTTTCAAACCTGGAAAAACGCCTTGGGGATGCCGTCGCATCCAACTTGCGCTTGCGTAGGCGGGCAATCGAAGCCGCCGGAACCAAGCTTGGGGTACTGTCGCCACTTAGCGTGCTGGATCGCGGATACAGCCTGACACGCACCGAAGACGGCAAACTCGTCACGCGCGACGACGAGGTGGTCCCCGGTCAGAAGATTCGCATTACGGTTCGAGAAGGAACGTTGCACGCAGCCATACAGGGCAAGGACAAGACCCCGTGAAATCGAAAGCGATCCGGGCGACGGTACTGGGAGCAGATGTATCGCGGTCGCGATCACCTCACATTCACAACGCAGCCTTTGCCGCCCTGGGCGTAAAGGGGATGTACGATGCCGTCAGTGTCTCGGGTCCGAACTTTCGCAAGACGGTGCGAGCACTGTTTGTGCAGGGACATCGGTACGTCAACGTCACCATTCCGCACAAGCGACTTGCGGCGGCACTTGCCGACAAGCGTTCTGCGGCTGTCGAGATGACCGGGGCGGCGAATACGCTGGTCCAGCGGAACAACGGCGAAATCTTTGCCGACAACACCGACGGCGAGGGGATCCTGCGCGCCCTTGAAGTGCTGGGTGCACCGGTTGGGCGCAAAAGCCGGGTGTTGCTGATCGGCGCAGGTGGCGCTGCAGCCGGAGCGCTGTTTGCGTTTGCGACGTGTGGCGCGCAGATCACGTTGCTTGCGCGTCGGGTGGCTCAAGCCGCCGCATTGAAAAGGCGGATGCCGGAGCGACTGCGTGATCGTGTCACGGTTGCGACCCTTGATGCGGGCCGACTTGAGAAGGCCTTGATCAAGGCCGACACGCTGGTTTCAGCAGTACCTGCGGCTGCGTGGGAAGAGCCGGATCTCGCTGCGGTGTTTAACACGATGAACCGAAACACAGCCGTGGTCGAAATGGCCTATGGCAAAACCACGCCCCTTGCCCGCCTCGTTCGCAAACGCACCGCGCGATATCAAGACGGGATCCCCATGCTGGTGTTTCAGGCCGCGGCGGCGATCAAGGTTGCGCTCGGCAAGATGCCGCCCACTGAGCCTCTGTTCGAGGCCGTATTCGAGGCGGACTAGAGCGATTTGTTTCGTAGCGACTCGCCTCATTCACGTTCACGCAACCGACGCACATCTTCAGCAGGAACTTCTTGCGCGGTCCCCACCGGCAACGTTCCGAGCTCAAGCGGCCCATACGAAACCCGCATCAGCTGCACGATGGAAAGGCCAAGATGGCGCACCACATTTCGCACCTCGCGATTCTTGCCCTCGGTGATGGCAAACTGCAGCCAACAACCACCATCACGGTAGCTGCCGGGTTCAACGTGCGACTCGATGCGACCGTAGTGAATGCCCTCGATGGTGATCCCGTGTTGCAGCTCGGCCAACGCATCGTCGCGAACGTTGCCCCGGACCCGCACCCGGTAAAGTCGTCGCCATCCCGTTGCCGGCAATTCCATCCAGCGCGCGAGCTCGCCATCGTTGGTCAGCAACAACAGGCCCTCGGTGTTCTGATCGAGCCGTCCAACGGAAATCACGCGGGGCAGGTTCTGCGGTAGGTTCTCGAAAACTGTCGGCCGACCTTGCGGATCGCGGTGGGTGGTCATGAGGCCGAACGGCTTGTGATAACGCCACAGACGGGTCGCTTCGACGCCATGCACCGGCTTGTCGTCGACGGTGATACCTTCCACACTCTCCACCAATACTACCGGCGAATCGAGCACGACCCCCCGCAGCGCGATGCGCCCCGCGGCGATCATGCGTTCCACCTCGCGCCGCGAAGCGATTCCGGCGCGGGCAAGCACCTTGGCGATTCGCTCACTCACACTGTGTGTCTAGCGCGAGGCTCGACGGCCACAAGACCAGGTTAGACTGGAACAAGGCAAATATGGTAATATCCAGACATGACCAGTGAGGCAAGTCCCATTCGAGTTTTGGTCGTCGGGTGCGGCAATATGGGACGTTCCCACGCTATTTCGTATCACAACTCTCCCGGATTCGAGATCGTCGGTCTCGTGAGTCGGGGTGCCGATTCGCGCGAGGAACTCAACCGCACGATCGGAGGCAAACTCGACCTGTTTGGGGACTACGGCGAGGCGCTTGCGACAACACGACCCGATGCGGTTTGCATCAGCACCTATCCCGACACGCATGTCGACTACGCGTTGCAAGCACTGCAAGCGGGTGCCCACGTATTTCTCGAAAAGCCCATCGCGCTGACCGTCGCCGACGCCACGCGGGTTGTCGCGGCGGCACGTGAATCCAGCAAGAAGTTGGTCATCGGGTACATCCTTCATCACCACCCTTCCTGGACGAAGTTCGTCGAAATCGCGCGAGAATTGGGCAAACCACTTGTGATGCGAATGAACTTGAACCAGCAAAGCCACGGCAAGACCTGGCACACGCACAAACAGCTGATGCAGTCGATGTCCCCCATCGTGGACTGTGGCGTGCACTATGTCGACATGATGTGTCGTATGACGCGGTCGCGCCCCACGCAGGTCAGCGCCATCGGCGCACGTCTATCCGACGAACTGCCACACGGCATGTACAACTACGGTCAATTACAGGTCCGGTTTGAAGACGAATCTGTCGGCTGGTACGAAGCGGGCTGGGGTCCGATGATGAGCCAGGAAGCGTTCTTCATCAAAGATGTGATCGGTCCCAAAGGCTGTGCCAGTATCGTGGGTGTGGATGGCAAGGTGGGCAGTTCGGACAGCGTCGACGGACATAGCTTGACCAATCGCATACGACACCACCGAGCCGCGACAAACGCCGATGGCTCATGGAAGGAATCCGACGTGTTGCTCGATACGACCGATGAGCCCGATCATCAGGGACTGTGCGACCTGGAACAGGCCTTTTTCCTGCAGGCGATTCGCGAGGACATGGACCTTCGGGAACACCTCGACAATGCCGTGGACTCTTTGCGAATTGTCCTTGCGGCAGACGAATCGGTTCGCACGGGCAAGACCGTCTTGTTGTAGGGCGCACAAGACGCACGGGGCGTCATCCTGAGGTATGCTGGGCGGCTCAATTCGACTGCCATGGCCAACGACGCACCTGCCGAGAACACCCCGCCCACCGAACCCGAAAAGATTTCCAACTTCGTCGCCGACATCGTCGAGACCGACGTGGCCGCGGGAAAAAATGAAGGCCGTCTGCACACGCGCTTTCCACCGGAGCCCAACGGCTACCTGCACATCGGTCACGCCAAGTCGATCTGCCTGAACTTCGGCCTTGCGGAAAAATCCCCGGGCGGAAAATGCAACCTTCGTTTTGACGACACGAATCCGACTGCCGAGGATATCGAGTTCGTCGAGTCGATTCAGGAGGACGTGAAGTGGCTTGGTTTTGACTGGCAGGATCGCCTGTTCTTTGCGTCCGACTACTTCGAGCAGCTTTACGCCTGGGCTGAAAAATTGATCGAGGAGGGCAAGGCCTACGTCGACGATCAAACGCTCGATGCCATCCGGGCGGGACGCGGCAATTTCTACACGCCCGGGAAAAACAGTCCCTTTCGCGATCGCAGCGCGGCGGAGAACCTGGATTTGTTCCGTCGCATGCGCGCGGGTGAATTTCCGGATGGCGCACGCGTGTTGCGCGCAAAGATCGACATGGCACACGCGAACGTGAACATGCGCGATCCCTTGATGTACCGCATTCGTCATGCGCATCACCACCGCACCGGGGACAAATGGTGCATTTACCCCATCTACGACTATACACACGGACAGTCGGACGCGATTGAAGGCATTACCCACAGCGTGTGCACGCTGGAGTTTGAAGATCACCGACCGCTTTACGAGTGGTACCTCGAACAGATTCAACCGAAGTACCGACCCCGACAGATAGAGTTCGCGCGCCTTAACCTCACCTACACGGTGATGTCCAAGCGGCGTATGAAGGAACTGGTCGAGGATAAGTTGGTCGAGGGCTGGGACGACCCACGCATGCCAACGCTCGCGGGATTACGCCGGCGCGGATTCACGCCACAGGCCTTGCGAAACTTCTGTGGACGTATCGCCGTTTCAAAGCGTCCAGGGATCGTCGACGTGAGCTTGCTTGAGTACGCGTTGCGGGAAGATCTCAACCTCACCTCGCCGCGTGCCTTTGCGGTACTCAATCCGCTGAAAATTGTTATCGAGAACTATCCCGAGGGGCAAACCGAAGACTTCGAGGGCGCGTATAACCCCGAAGATCCCGCGTTTGGCTCGCGCAAATTGCCGTTTTCGCGCGAAATCTTTATCGAGCGCGACGACTTCCGCGAAGACTCGCCGAAGCAATGGTTCCGTCTGGCACCGGGCAAGGAAGTTCGCCTGCGCTACGCTTGCATCATCAAGTGTGAAAGCGTGGTCAAGGATGCCGAGGGCAACATCGTGGAGCTGCGCTGTACCTGGGATCCCGCTTCGCGCGGTGGCAACGCCGCTGACGGCAGGAAGATCAAAGGCACGATTCACTGGGTGTCGGTAACGCACAGCGTTCCCGCCGAAGTTCGAATTTACGATCGCCTGTTCAACAAGGAAAACCCGATGGAGATCGAGGGTGCAGTCGATGCCGATGAAGATTCGACCGCGGTGGGAAACTGGAAAGCAAACATCAATCCGAATTCGCTGACTGTTTTACACGATGCGCGTATCGAGCCCGCGCTGAAAGATGCCGCACCGGGTAGCCGCTTCCAGTTCGAACGGCTCGGCTACTTTTGCGTCGACAAGGATAGCAAGTCCGGAAAATCCATCTGGAATCGCACGATTTCGTTGCGCGATTCGTGGGCGAAACTGGAGAAAAAGCTGAACGAATAGCTTGGGGATCACCCCGCGCCCCGTGTGGTAATGTCTGCCTCCATGGCGACGCAGAGTACCCCGCAGCCGAGGCCCGGAAGTGATGATGTTCGCGCTGGCAGAGGCCTACCGCGTTTGCGCGGAATGACTCCACCCCCACCTCCGCCGCCTGTCGCTGCGCGGCCCCCACTCTGGGAAAACCATGACGATGCAACTCGAAAAGCGCCGTTGCCGCTGCCACCACCGCGACCGCGTGTCGCGTCTGTTCCGCCACCTTTCCCGATCGCCCGTGCAGGAGCTCCCCTGCCCCGCCCACCGACACCAGCGCGCGAATTCAATCCTTTCGACGAACTAAACCTCGATCCGGATAGCCTCGGCCCGCGCAGTACGGTTGATCTGCCGTTTGCACGTCCCACGATGCCCGACATGATGTCGGCACCACCGCCCCCTGCATTGCAACCCCAAAGTTCATTGGCTCGACAGGCAGCACGGCTTGATAGAAGCGAATTTGAAACCGAGGCGATTCCTGTGGCACGCTTGGGTCGATTGCGACGAAACCGGCGACTTGGCTGGTTGATGACGGGACTCGTTGTCGCGGGTCTTGCAGGCACTGTTGCCATCGGCCTTGAAGAACGCCAGCGTCTGATAGGCGAGTTAAAAAGCGCGAAACTAAGCCGAATTGAAACTGAACACGCGCAGGTAAACCTTATTCGTCAGTTGCGAGCTCACGACGACGCGACGGCAGAAATCCGTGCGTCGCTTGCAAAGCGAGAAGCAGATCTAAATGCGCGGGGAATGACAACCCCCGAAAGCCTTTCGCTTGTCGAACGTCTGCGCAAGGAACTCGATAAGAAAGAAAGCGACATTGAAGTCGTTGACAACACCCTCCTGGTCAGTGTGAGCGACAAGGCGATTTTCTCGGGCGGCAAAGCTGAACTTTCGTCGGGCGGAGAACGTACCCTGGCCGCAATCGCAGCAGCCCTCAAAGAAACGCCCGGCCGGCGCATCGTGGTCAACGGTCATACCGACGACAAGCATCCGTCGAGCAGAGCGTTCCCATCAAACTGGGAACTTTCGGCCCTGCGCGCGATTGCCGTCGTACGATACCTTGTTGAGGAAGCCGGGCTCGATCCCGCCCAGATCGCGGCGCAAGCCCACGCTCAGTTTCAACCACGCAGCAAGCGTTCGGAAAAGAATCGGCGCATCGAGCTTCGCCTCGAACCGGTCGAGCCGGTAAGGCAGCCGAGCACCAAATAAAAAAGCGGGCCGCCCCTTGGGGAGCGACCCGCCGTGCCGATCAGGTTCGTATTACTGCTTTTTGGCGAGAGCGTCTACTTCAGCGGCCGTCAAGGCCACGTCGTAGAGCTGAACCTCGTCGAGGAGACCGTCGATCTGCTCGATAACGTCGGTCTCGTTGATTCCGCCACCCATGGTGAAGGGGGTTTCGTC
>JAYUPZ010000020.1:0-5235 GCA_043759805.1 Myxococcales bacterium
CGGCCAGCGCCTCTTCTGAAATTGTAGACACATCGGAATCGGGCCCGTCGAATGCAGCAGCCATATCCGGTTCGGCTGCATCAACCTCGTTGGCCGGAACCGGCGTTGTCGGTTCTGTGTTACGCTTTGCTCCACGACGCATGGAAAGCCGTGGAGGCGCACCCCTTCGAACGGTGCGAGCGCCCCTTTCACCGGCCGTATGGGTGTGTTCCGTTTTCCCGCGTATCTTCTTTGGCGTCGTCATGGTTTCTTCCTTGTCCGTCCACAAGCTCGTTTAGTTTCTTTAAGTAATTACGTTCGTCGTGCGCTGTTTATTCCCGTCCTCGTTGAAACGTTCGAGAGCCCAAACAGATTTGGCAAGCGTTCGTCTATATTCAATCGGCAGACGCTCTCGATTGTTTGATGCCGCAACCGGACGACGGGTCGCAGCGATTGCTGCTCCCTTCCAGAATCGCACCCCCGGGTCGTCAATAGACGCGACGCGTTGGTTCGCCGCCCTATTCGACGGGGCGCTCGCACAACACGATGATGCTGCGCGAGGTGGAGCCGAAAAAGCGGCCGCGGGTCGCGAGACCGCCCGACACCTCCGTCACACGGAATCCCGCCTGTTTCAGCAGGCGTCCGATCTCATGCAATGTGTAACACCGGATCGAAATGTCGTGCTCGAACTGCCGTCCGTCCTGAAACACGATCGACCTGCGCAGTCCGAGTCGGCTGGTGTGAAAATGAAAGTCCACCTCTTCAAGCACCACACAGCCATCGCCCTCCCACCAAACGCGGGTGGGGAGATCGCCCACGATGTAGTCGCGGTTCAGCGTTTCAAGCAGGAACTTTCCACCCGGTCGCAATGACTTGAATATTCCCGCCGCGACCTTCTGATTGGTCTCTTCGTCGAAGTATCCGAAAGTCGTCATCATGCAGTACGCCCCGTCGAACTGGGCGTCGAAATTCATTTCGCGCATGTCAGCGTGAACGAAATTCACCGGTAGCCCGCGCCGTTGCGATTCATCCGCAGCACGGATCAACAGCGGCAACGACAGATCCAGGCCGGTAACCTGTACGCCCCGTTGCGCCATCTCGATGGCGTGACGACCGTAACCGCAGCCCACATCAAGAGCGCTTTGTCCCTCGGAAAGTCCGAGACACTTGTGAACAAAGTTGGTTTCGCGCAGCGTTTGTTCGGCCGTCATAAACGGCAACGTACGCAGGTAATCCTCGTCGAAAACTTCCTCAAACCAGGGCTTCGCACGTTTCCGGCGTGGACGCTCTTTCAGGGGTTCGGACCAGTTGCCGTCCGACCCGACCGCGTGGTCAAGGGCCGCGGCCGGAATGGGAGGAACCTTCGCAGCGGGAGGTGGTGGAAGCACGGCAACAGCTTTTGCAGCGGAGGGCACCGGCGGCACAGTCCGGGGCGCGGGAGCCATTGCGGCCTGGCGGGTGAGCGGCGGAGGCGTCACCGCAGGTGATGGCAGCGAAGCAGAAACCCGGCGTTCAGGTTCGGCCACGTCTTGCACCTCGACGTCCCCGATAATTTCAATCTCGTTGGAATTTTCGCGCGCCGGAGGCGTGCCGGGGGGCGGCGAACTGATGAACTCGCTCGCGATGGAAAGTGGTGCGGTCGGTGTTTCTTTCATGGGTTCCGGACTTTCCGGAGCCGCACCAAGCTGGCTTGCCAGATCAACCCGGGGCGCCGGCGGAGCAATTTGAGGAATCGTCGGCAATTTTTCATCCGTCACAACCGAGACTTCGACTTCGATATCTTGCTCGTTTCGATGGTCGGGAACCGGTCCATCAAGCACCGCTCGCATCGCTGCAGAGGAACGTGCAGCGGGCGCAAACTCGCCAACCGCGACTTCGCGGGCGGGCGTTGCTCGTAAATCCCACTCGAGCGTCTTGTCGTGATGGGTGCTCGCGCCAGGCTGCGCGGAAGCGACATCAGCGGGGGGTATTGAAGGCGGCTGTTCGTCTGACTTCGACATTTTAATTCACGCCCTGGTTCCGATTCGAGCTCCAACTCTCCCCGTTGCCCCTACATCGGCAGACTCGAGCGCAGCTCTACCCTTTTCGAACAGAATAATTGAGGTCGAGCCCAAGTGGAAAATACCCAACTCGCCGCCGCGCTCGATTCGGGGGCGCTGGTTCACTGGAAAACGACGAATCCGAACCTTTCCGTCGTTCGGCAAACCGTCGTGGGTTGCAACCATTGGGTCGTAGGAAACCGTGATGTGGCCGACGCCCACCGCAGCCACCATAACCACGGCGAAACGCCCAATAGGGCCTTCCAAAAGGGTTACGTGACGTTCGTTGATGGCGAACAAGCCCGGCTCGCGCGCCACACTGGCATCGTTAACCGGAAAGAGCGTGCCCGGGATGTGCACCCAGCCCGTCACGTCACCTTCAGCGGGAGAATGCACGCGATGGTAGTCCTTGGGAGACAGATAGGTAATGGCAAAAGCACCACCCGCGAATGGAGCCGCGACATCCACGCCTCCCAGAAGCTCTGGAATTGAAAAGGAAATTCCCTTTACTTCCACCCGGCAGTTCGCGTCGGCGTAGCCAGAAGCAACGACCCGTCCGTCGGCCGGATGGACGATGGCGTCAGGCGCCGAATCGACGGGTCTCAGGCCTGGTTTCAATCGTCGGGTGAAGAAGTCTTGCAAAGACTCGTATTGCTCCAAGGGCTTTTCCGCGTCGTCCACGACGGCACCCACTTGTCGGGCGAAGCTGCCAATTACAGCCTTTCGCACCACCGGGGGCAAGATCTGTCGGGCCCCCCAACCAACCACGCCGGAATACGACATTGTAGGCGCAGCGCGCCAAAGAGAGCGCGCAACGCGTTTGCCAAAAGAAGACGGCATCATGGGTAGATGGCGACTTTAAGGCGGCTCGCGCCGGGCGTCAAAAGCGACGAGAGAAATTCGGTCACCAACGCAATGCATTTTTTTCCTCAACAGGTGCAGTCGACGCAACCTTCATGGGCACAGGAACCACACAACTCCGTCAGGTGGGCGCGCAACGCCTTACGCGCTCGGTGCAAACGCACGCCGGCATTATTCGGAGAAATCCCGGCCTCTGCCGCGAACGTTGATAGGCTTGCGCCGTCGATTTCCATTCGACGCAAGGCCTCGGCGTGGTCGGGCTTGAGCGTGTCCAGCAATTGTACCACACAGGCGCAGGATTGTTCCATAAGCGCTTCGTCCGGTTCCCCGAGCGTCGCGGTTTCGGCCTCCACCGCGTCCATCACCCGTTGCTCGACTGCTTTCTTTCGATAGTGGTCAACAATCGCATTGCGTAGGATTCGGTAAAACCATGCAACGACCAGCTCGCCATCGCGCAAGCCGCCCTCTTTGGATAAAACACGAACGAGCGCGTCCTGCAGAATTTCTTCAGCGATCTGACGGTTGCCAACGCGTTGTTCGAGAAAACGCAAAAACCGTTCCTGATTCTCGAAGAGCCGTTGCGTCACACGCGACACGTGCTGTGTCCCACCCGACCGTGCAGACGGCCGGGCGGGTAGCAAAGTTTCAACAGCAGGCTTCATCGCAGGAACACTCACAGTTTGCACCACAACGACAGCCGGGGCCGCAATTACTGGGCTTGTTTCGATCTGGTGTGGGCATTGCAGTCCCCACGCTGCACGAACAGGACATCACGCGTTTCGGCTGGCAGCATGAGGTTTCTACAACAGGTACGTTTTGTTCGGTCATGTTTGGTCTCCTGTCTCTGCTGACGGTGTGGTCGACGCAATCTTACAGAATTCCGGATAAATCTTCGGAGCCAGGGCCAATCTCTCCAGGAATTGCCCCCCTTGCGGGCATCTCCGGCGGTTGAAAGCTCTGGTTTTGCGCTAGGTTGCCGCGCATGAAACGCTTTGGTCAAGTCATCCGTCTCAAGCCGGGTTGTCACGCCGAATACAAGCGCCTCCACGACAACATTTGGCCCGAGGTCGTCGCCGCCATGCACCGCGCGAACATGCAAAACTACACCATCTACCACTGGAACGGATTGCTCTTTGGAACCTTCGAATACGTCGGAGATGACTTCGAGGCAGACATGAAAGCCGTCGCGAACGATCCTGTGACACAGAAGTGGTGGCAACATACCGATGCCGCGCAGCAGCCCATCAGCGGAAACTCAACGGGAAGCCTTCAGGGTGAATGGTGGACGGACATGGAAGAGATGTTCCACGTCGACTGAGTCATCCGTCTCACTGGGAGCGCCCTGGGGTGCCGTCTCGATTCCCCGGAATCGACCCCCGCTCCAAATCCAGTGGATCGTGACCGGCTTTGAGGCCTGCGCCATCCAATGGAGGGCCCGGCGTAGGTCGTGCGGAATGAAACCGCCACCACAAACCAACAAGACCAACGGCCAACACCAGTATCCATCGCCTCCGCATCACGAACGCTTTTCTAGTGTTTTCCGTAGACAAGCAGCGCCAGGGATTCGGCTGCATCCACGAGAGGCAACCCCGGATCGACAAGTAACTCGGTTGGCAACTCGACGATGCGTCCACCTGGTCCACAGGCCGGGACTGCCGCAAACCCCGTGGTTTGGCACATCACGCGAGCCATACCGGCCTGGGTCACAATCAACTTTGGCTTGAAAGCCAGGATTTGTTCGTTGGTGAATCTCGGCCAGCCTGTGTGTTGGGCCGCCGCGATATCCACCAAACCCGCCGCTGACAATACGTCGTAAAAGCTTGAGCCCCGCGTCCCCCCGTACAAAATGCCGCCATGGACGCCAAGGTACAATGCCTCCTTGCGGCCAGATTCAGGGCGGCCGGAGGAGACGTTCGCCAACCGCCGTACGGTTCGGGCCCGTAATTCATTCGCGCGTTCGGGGTATCCAATCAGCTGCCCGACAACTTCCATATCCGAAAGCAGGGTTTTCAACCCGAGCATTTCCCCCAGCTCGAAAACCGCGACGCCGGCCTGTCGCAGCTGTTCGGCCTGAGTTCGCTTACCCATCGTATGAACGATGACGAGGTCGGGTTTTAAGGCCAAAACCCCTTCCACGTTGTTCAGCTCGGGCAATGGCGGTTTTCCGAGGTATCGAAAAGCCTCGTAGGAATACGGCGCACGATCCGAAAAAGCGACGATCCGGTCGGGTTGGCATAGCTCCAGCAACAACCGATCAACGACCAAATCCCCCGATGCGATTCGAGTGAACCGACGCACGGTCAAGGGTTTTCCTGCGGCGTCGGTAATCGTCCGAAAAGAGACGCCGGTTTTTGTC
>JAYUPZ010000021.1:0-5234 GCA_043759805.1 Myxococcales bacterium
CGCATTTCCGGCGAACTATTTGGGGCGCTCACTTCACAGGAAATTTTTTCGAATTACCATCTGTATGCCCGGTGGAGATGGGGAACGTTAAAGTGGGAACCCCGGGCTACAGGTCGGCGCGACAGCGGCATCTTGATACATGCAACCGGGCCCCACGGTGCTTCCGGGCCCAGTCGCAACTGGATGCGTTCCATTGAGTGCCAGATCCAGGAAGGCGATTGTGGCGATCTGTGGAGCATAGGTGGCGTTCAAATGAAGGCGAGGGCTAGGTCCTTTGTTGAAAATGGAAAGTGTGTGTTGCGCTACGACAGACGCGCGCCTTTGGAGTCGGTTCCACTTGCAAATCCGGACCGGGAGCCGCGCGTACATCGCGGTGTCAACGCCGAGCGTGCGAATGGCGCGTGGAACGTCACGGAGATCATCGCCAGACGCGACACGGCCGAGTTCAAGATCAACGGTCAAAGCGTGATGGTATGCACCGATGCACGGATCGAAGAACAGGGCGCCCTGATTCCGCTTACCGCTGGCCGCATCCAGCTGCAATCGGAAGGCGCCGAGCTCTTCTTTTCTGAACTGAAGATGCGGCCGCTGTAGAGTCTCAACGGAGTTCGGGCAAGGGTCCCGTGCAACACTTTGGGTTGCCGATGGTGGTGATGGGGACGCCCATCGAATTGGCCAGCGAGACCAGCAGATTGTTGTGTGGCAGGCCGCGTGTCGGCGGTGCTTTGGCCTTGTCGCCATCGAGGTTGTTGATGGCGCTTTCTTCCGCGGTTGCAGCTCGCCGGTTGTATTTGATGTAGCGGCCCGTCCGGAAAAATCCGTTGGCATTGCCAGCCAGCACGTACGGCATGGCGTGCGGATCGTGACCCCCCGCTGCCATGTTCTGATGCCAGAAGATGACGGTGTGATCCAACAACGTTTCTCCCGGTTCGCCTTCTGGAATCGACTTCAACATTGCGATCAGGTTGGCGAACTGTTGAGCGTACCACTGGTGGTACTTCACCATGTTTGCATAGCCGGACATCCGCTTGAGCTGCGCAAGCGAAGTGTCGCCCGAGACGCCGTGTACGACACCCAGGTGAATGTCGCCCTGATATCCGGTAATTTCTTCGGGCATGAGTCCGCCGAACTGGAGGTTCACCACCCGTGTCAGATCGCAGGCAAGCGACGTTGTCACAAGTCGAAGAAAAGCATCGGCGTTCTTGTCCCAAAATGCCCGGGTATCCGCGGGCGTTGAAGCGGCCTGCGCGTTGGCCTTGTCGGGCGCCACGCAGGTTGCGTTTGAGCCAAGTCCCAGCCGCATCTCAAGATCGGCGAGGCCAGAGGCATGGGCGTCCACTTTCAGCAGATCATTTTTGGAAAGGCGGGGCTTGAGATCGCCAAAGTCGGCATTGAGCGTGTCGTAAACCATCTTGCGCTTCTGTGCGGCGATTGCGGCTGCCGTGGCCGAGGCGCCGGGTTTGATGGCACCCACAAGGCGGTTGTAGGCCGTCATGATGTTGCCTTCAGGAACAAGGTACTGACCTGCAGCCGACCAGTTCATGAGTTGATCACCGTAGCTCCGACCGGAAGCAAAGGTCAGCGACGGAAACGCCGTGACCGCCGCGGGTGAATTGATCGCCTTGCCGATGATTTGATCGACACTGGGTGTCCCTGCCACCTCGGGACGCAGCCGGGGCGCGCCCGTCAGACCGTGAACTTGCATGCGCTGGTGCGAACCACCGAAGGGTGTCACGTCGAGATCGCACGAGATCATGTCGAGGTTCTCGATGATCAGCAGATCTTTTTGGTGCTGCGACAGTGCCGGTCGGAGCAGCTCTCCGAGCTGGAAATCGGTTTCGGTTGCAACGGTTTTCCCGGCAGAGGCCTCGGGCTTCCACGCGGATTGCAGTGTTCCGTTCTCGGTGTAGAAAAAGACGATGCGGGTGGGGGCTCTCGACGCGGCCTTGGCCTTGTGTACACCACCGCCTACCATATTCCAACCGGCGGCGAAACCAAGACTCTTCAGCAACGAACGTCGGGCGAGGGCGTTATAATGGGGCACTGCATTCTCCGGGTTTTGGGTGATACGGTACGCGTGGGTTAGGCTCATGGGGTCGCCTCGGGGCGTGTCAGAAACTCTTCGCTGCTCGCGATCGCTACAAGAAACTCACGAAGGCTGGCGTGTCCTGGCTTTGCATTCGGCAAAAGCGACGCAACCACGCAGGGATCGATGTCGCTTGCGGCCAGGCCGCGTGCGTATGAAAGCCAGTGGGTACCGACACAAATCTCTGCGGTTTGGCTGGTCGACATTTTCTTCGCCAGCGCCGTCAGTCCGTCGAACGCACCGTTGATGTCCGTTTCCGCCTCGAGGCCCACGCCCACGACGCCACTTGCATCGATAGGCAATCCATTTTCGGTTGTGCGCCACTTGCCGACGGCGTCGAAATGGTTGAAGCCGAAGCCAACCCCGTCGATAAGCTCGTGGCAGGCCTTACAGGTGGCGCTGGACAAGTGTTGCTTCTCCAGTCGCTCGCGCGTGGTCGTCGGCGTGCCGGCAACGGCTTTCGGTGGCTCGGTGTTGACGTTGCCGGGTGGAGAAGGGGGTGGTGAACACAACAGGTGTTCGAGCACAAAGATGCCGCGCTGGGTGGGTGAATCCACGTCGGCGTGGGCAAGCGACGAAAGCAGGCTTGCCTGACCGAGGAGTCCGAGGCGCTGACTCGGGTCCATCTGTTTTTCCACGAGCGCCGTGCTTCCGGGCGCCGGCAAGTCAAAGAAAGGCGCGATGCGATCGTTGACGTACGCGGTTGGCGACGTGAGCAAGGCATTGAGTGTGCCGCCCTGTTGCCAGAAAGCCTGATCGAGGAACTTGTGCAACGATGCCTTGAGATCAACCGCAACCCGGGCATCGAATGAAGGGAAAAGATCCGGTCGCTTGGTCAGACCGTCAAGGCGGCTCAAACGAAGCCATTGTTCATGAAAGTCTGCCGCCACCACCCGCGCCCGGTCATCTGAAAGCAGACGTTGTACCTGTTGCGTCCGCATCGCATCCTGCAACAAAGCACCGCTGCTGGCCGCCGCTTGCAAGGATTCGTCGGGCATGGTGCCCCAAAAAAAGTAAGAAAGTCGAGTGCCTAACTCGAACGCCGTGAGACGTTTTCGACCGTTTGTGCCCGCCATCGGCTCGCCAAATTCAGGGCGGTACAGAAAGTGCGGCGATTGCAAAAAGGCCCGCAAGGTCAGTGCGATGCCTTCAGAGAATCCGAAGGTTATCGTGACATCGGACAGCAGTTTGCGGTAGCGACTTCGTTCCGCGGTCGATAGCGTGCGGCGAAACGCCTTGCGTCCGAAGGCCTCAACCCAGGTGTTCCCACAATCCGCCTGGTTTGCACCCTGCGCACAGGGGACTAGTTGTGCGAGTTTGATCACCGCAGCCGCCGCAATTGCCTCCGCGTTCGCCGACCACGCCTCGAGAAACTCGGATGAAGGATTTTGCGCGTCGGCCTGGTTAAAAAAGCCGTCTTTGCGTCGGATCTCAGTCGGCAAGCGCAACGCAGGAAGTGTCACACCGGGCAAGAGATCGGAAAGTGTGTTGCGATACTGTTGATTGGTCAGGCGCGCGATCGGTGCCGGAAGGGGGGCGGCCGGCAAGTCGCAGCGGAGAGCGGGTGTCGTACCACCTGTTCCACCTTCTGCAGCTCCGCCGTGTCCCGCATTTGCCGCGGGCAATTCGTCGGGGGGGATTTCCACGCCGGTGAGGTCGTCTTTCCCATCGCCGTCGGCATCGACGTATCTTGCCTGGGTCAACCCGCTAATGTTGCCGGTACAGGCCCCGGTCAAAAACGTGACGGCGACGACGATTCCGGATGTTGCAGGAGGGAAGCGAAACATGGTGAACCCCTTCAGAATTTCTCGGTGCGTGAACCACGACCGCAAATTCAGGGTGCCGGAACGGAAGCCGGGCCGCGATTGGTCGACGCCCGTTTTTTGTGTTGTCGTTTTCCAGTGCGCGAGTTGTAGATCTACAACTGCCCCTCCGCACCTCGGCGGGATACAGTGGTGAAACCCGCATGGTGTTTCAGGCGCGTCGACTTTTGGAACTGATCTTCGTCCTGGCGGTCGGGCTGTCCGGAACCGTTGCGGCGAATGGCCAGGGTATACCGGACGTTGTCAAACGGTTGTCGCTGCCCGAGGTCGAGTTCCGGGTCCTACCGCCCACAAACGTTTCCGGGATGGCCCAGGACCGGGAAGGTCGCTTGTATTTTGGCGCTCAGAGCGGCCTGGCTGTATTCGATGGTTCGGCGTGGGAAACCCATACCGTTCAGATAACGCCCACGCTGGGACAAAGGGTTGCGATGACGCCCGATGGAAGCGTCTTTCTTGGGCTGGGTCGCGGCATGTTGCGTCCATCCGATGCCTCGGGTCGCAAGCTCCAGACCTTCCAACCGGCGTGGAACGATCTCATTGCACTCACCAATGGCGTGTTCACGCGCTGGAACACCAGCCATGGTCTACCGGGTGCAAAAGTGTGGTCATTGCACACCGGCCGCGATGGGCGTTTGTGGATCGGTACCGATCGCGGTGTGTCTCGATTCGAGGGTGGTACTTTTCAAACCTGGCGACAGCGTCTCCCGGACCCGTTGGTGCTGGCAATTCATGAAGATCGCGCGGGACGGGTGTGGTTCGGTACGGGCGCCGGTCTCGCGCGGTTGCAGGACGGCCAGATCGTCTCGGGGCCGATCATGTGGCCCGTACAGGCGCTTTCCGAAACAGCGGATGGCACCATGCTGGTCGGTACCGCGAAGGGTGTGTTCGCTGTAAAAGACCTTGCAATAACGCAGACGCTGACACGAGCCAACGGACTCGTCTCCGATGACGTGCGCGCGTTGCTGGTGGATCATCGAGAACAAATCTGGGTAGGAACTTCGGCCGGCGTGACCCGGTTGGATGACAGTCACGGAACTCATGCAATTTCTTTCGGAACCCGCGATGGATTGGCGGGTCAAAATGTCCTGTCGTTATTTGAGGATCGAGAAGGCGGAATCTGGGTCGGTTCTCGGGGGGCGGGAACCACGCGTATTTCGGAGCGCACGATCTGGAATCTGGGGCCCGCGGAAGGACTCCCCGGAGAAGCCGGCCAGGCAGTGCTGCGAACGCGCGCCGGAGCAATGTGGATCGCCACCGCGGAAGGGCTGTCTCGTTATCAGGATGGCAAGATGGTTGTGCTACGAAATGGCGTCGAGTTGCCCGCC
>JAYUPZ010000022.1:0-5219 GCA_043759805.1 Myxococcales bacterium
GATCTGCTCATCGGTCGCGTCGAGCACATCGCAGATGCCCGCCCCAAGCAAGAAGTGCTGGTTGCGGTCGCTCGAATCTACGAGAAAGAGCTCCGCAATGCCGACCAGGCCTTTGAGGTACTCGGTGTTGCGTTTGAGATCGATTTCTCAAACGACGAGGTTGCGCTTGAGCTTGAGCGCATCGCCCGCGCAGCTGGCAAGTGGAACGAACTCATCACCCAGTGGACGCAGGTTGCGCAGGCTGAAACGGAACCCAAAGTTGCAGCCGATCTTTGGGTCAAGATTGCCGGTTGGTGGGATTCAGCTCTCAACAACATCGAGAACGCCATCCAGACTGCTGATTATGCATTGCGCCTGGATCCCAACAACACGGGTGCGATGTCAGCCCTCGAGTTGTTTTACCGCAAACGCGGTCAGTGGCAGGATCTCGTGGGCACGCTATCGAAGCACGCCGAAATAGAGTCGGAGCCCGAGAAAAAAGTGGGCGTCTTGCTGCAACTTGCCGAAACCTTCGAGCAACAAATGGGCGACGCAGCGCAGGCTGCCGCGCACTACGAAAAAGCACTCGAGGTAGACGAGCGTTGTATGCCGGCCATCGAATCACTCGAACGGCTCTATCGCCGCATGAATGCATGGGACCGTCTCGTCGAGGTGCTGACCAAGAAGTCGCATTCGATCGACGACGGCGATCAGGCGGTTCAGATCTCGTTGCAAGTCGGCGAGTTGTGGCAATCACGACTTGGCGACAACAATCGCGCGATCGATGCCTTCAAAGAGGTGTTGAGCGTCGATTCGCAAAACATTGCAGCGCTTGATGCGCTCATCAATCTCTACGATGTTACCGGCCAGTCACAGGCCAAGCTCGACATCATGGAGCACAAGCTGGACGTGCTCAAAAGCGATGAGGATCGCATTGAGCTCTACCTCCAGATGGCGATCGACTGGGAACAACGCTTCGGTCAAGCCGACAGGGCGATCGAGAACCTGCAAAAGGTTGTTCTCATCGATCCGCAAAGCGAGCATGCCTATCGCGAACTGGAGCGTTTGTTCGAGCGCGAAAAACGCTGGACCGATCTCGTCGAAACGCAGCGCACGCACATCGATGTCGTTTCGGATCCCGGCGAGCGGGTTGAACTTTATTTCCGCATGGGTCAGATCTATCAGACCCAAATCAAGGAAGTGGATCGCGCCATCGAAGCATTCGAGGCCTTGCGGTCCTTCGATGGACAGCACGCCGAGGCACTCTGGGCGCTGTCACGCCTCTACGAGGAAATCGAGGACTGGGATCGTTCAGTCGACGTCATGCAGCAGATTGTCGGCGTTGTCGCTCCGCCCCAGAAGGTGGAACTGAACTATCGGCTCGGTAAGATCTACGACGAACAGATGCGGATGCCCGAAGAAGCGGAAGAACGCTTCAACGCAGCACTCGCGCTTGACGCTGCCCATGTGCCCAGCATGTTGGGGCTCATCAACCTCTACAAACAGCGCGGCGATTCGTTGAAGGCCGCGATGCTGATGGTGCGCGCCGAGGAGAATACGCAAAACTCGCTGGAAAAGACGCGATTGCTCTTCGATGCCGGTCAGATCTATCTGTCCGACCTCGGCGATGACGAAAAGGCTGCCGACCTTTTTGCCCGCGTCTTGGCGCTCGATCCGGATCACGCGGAAGCCGCGGAACCCCTGTCCGAGTTTTACTTCCAGCATCAGAAATGGGAACCGCTGGTTCCCTTGCTGGAGATGCTCACCCGCAAGCAAGATCGCAGGCCGGTGCGTGAAATGCACCCACTTTTCTATCGACTGGCAATGGCCTGCGACAAGATGGGTCTCGACGACAAGGCGCTCAAACATTACAAGCGTGCCTTCGAGATCGACGCGACACACCTGCCAACCCTCATGGGACGTGCGGATCTGCTGTTCCGTCGGCAGGAGTGGGACGATGCCTTCAAGCTGTACCAGACGATTCTGGTGCACCACCGCGAAGCTCAAAAGGACGATCAAATCGTCGAGATCTTCTACCGCATCGGTACGATCAAGCTGAAGGTCAATGAACGACCCAAGGCCATCAACATGTTCGAGAAGGCGCTCGAGATTCAGTCCGGCCACAAGCCGACGCTGGAAGCCCTGGTCGAGGTCTACGCTGCGGCATCGGACTGGGAAGCCGTCATCAAGCAAAAGCGCGCGATTCTCGCCAACGCGACCACAAAGGACGCGAAGCTCGCGCTCCTGCAGCAGATCATCGATACCTACCGAGACAAGCTCAAGAGCCCACAAAAGGCGATTGCAGCGTATCTCGAAGCGCTTGAGATTGAACCCGAGTCGCGGCCGATGTTGCACAAGGTGTTGGAACTCTTCTCCGAGACCGAACAATGGAAGAAGGCCGTCGAGACGACCATGCGTCTTGCGAACCTGGAAACAGGCAAAATCAAGGCGAAGTTCATCGAGGCTGCCGGTAACATTACCCGCGACTTCCTGAAGTCACCCGATGAGGCCATCGAGCTCTACAACCAGGCGCTCGACGAAGATCCTTACAACCTGAAATTGTTCGAGCGCATCGATCGTATTTGCACGAGCAAGAAGGACTTCAAGAGTCAGGAACGCCAGTACCGCAAGATGATCAAGCGCATGGGGCAAGAGCCTCCTGCGGAGCACAAGCAGACGCTCATTGCCCTGTGGCACGCACTCGGCGAAATCTATCGGTCGCGTCTGAAAGATCTCAAGGCCGCCATTGCAGCTTTCGAGGTGTGCGTCGGTTTGGATCCAGACGGGCTCAACCGTCACCAAATCCTGGCCGAGCTCTACCAGATGGTGGGTCCGGAGAATGTCGGCAAGGCGGTGAACACATACCGCTTCATCATCTCAAAAACGCAGGATTTAAAGGAATTCGCAGCGCACGTAAAGGTGTTGCGGAAGATGTTCTCGGACAGCGGTCAGTACGACCGAGCCTGGAGCGCCTGTGGTGTCTTGATGTTCATGCGTGCAGCTGACGCACAGGAGCAACAGTTCTACGAACAGTATCGCGCCAAGGGACTTGCCAAGGCCAAGGCGCGACTCACGGAAGAGATGTGGCAACGCAACATCTACCATCCGGACGAGAACCGATACATCTCGCAGATCATGGCAGCAATCAGTCCTGCCTTGCTTGCAATTCGTGCGCAGACCTTCAAGGACGCCGGCCTCAAGCACAAAGATCGCCGCGACATCAGCACCGATCCGCTGTTGTTCTCACGCGTATTCAACTACGTCACGCAGGTTCTTGCAGTGCCCCCACCGCAAGATGTGTACTTGCGTGAAGGCGTACCAGGCGACATGGAATTCTTGGCGTTGAAGGAAAAGCAGGCGCTTTATCCTTCTCTCATCGTCGGTGGCAATCTGCTGCAGGGACGGACCGAGAAGGAACTGGCGTTCGTGGTTGGACGCCGTGTCACCCTGTTGCGACCCGACCACCTGTCGCGATGGCAATACATT
The DNA here is from genome assembly GCA_043759805.1 of Myxococcales bacterium. Lineage (GTDB taxonomy): Bacteria > Myxococcota_A > Polyangia > Fen-1088 > Fen-1088 > JAWXBF01. The sequence goes on from JAYUPZ010000022.1 coordinate 3,466, forward strand.
GTTCCGACGACCGGCGAATTGAAAGTCTGGGTGCTTGCGGTGCTCAAGGGGTTCAAGCCTGATTTACAGGTACCGCCGGACATCGAAGCCGCGATCCCGCAGTACCGTCAGGCGCTACAGAGTTTCGTGCCCCCACAAAACATGGAGCGCCTGCAAGTCGTGGTAGCCAAGATGTTGCAGAACCCGAACGACATCAATACGTCGAAGTGGGTTCGCGGTGTCGATCTCACGGCAGCGCGCGCAGGTTTCCTCATGTGCAACGATTTGGAAGCGGCGATTCGTCTCATCCAGGCCGAGCCCATGACGGTTGGCATGGCCGAACCCGCGGAAAAGATTCGCGACCTCCTGGAATACGCTATTTCCGAGGAGTACCTGACGTTGCGCGAGCAGCTGGGATTGACCATCAGCTGATCGTGCGACAGGCTGGGTACGCTTGATTCCGCCTTTTCTATTTTACGCTTTGGGTGCGGCTCTAACGGTATTCGGAGGGTTGCGTGCCTGGCATTTCGGCCGGCGGAATGCCGACCGTCGTGCTTTACACGCGCCTGAAATCAACGAGGATCCGGACTACCAGGCGAAGCTTGAGCTTGACCGTGAAAAGGGCCGAAAACGTCACCTGCGCATGGGCGTGCTCTGGATCGCGATGGGGCTCTACCTGGCCTACACTGGGGTGGGTATGCAGCGTGAGATCGATCGGGCTGCGGCCGAGGATGCTGAGGTTGCGTCTGAATCCGCGCCCGCTTCTGGGGGCATCAAGCTCAACGTCAAGCCAGAGTAGCCCCCGCTTCCGTCGTCAAGACGACGCCGAAGTGTAAACGCGCAATGCGCGCAGCCAGACCATTCGTGCTGCGGTTGCAAAGACAGCACCACCCACAAAACAAAAAAGGGTGGTCCTGAGATCCAATCTGCCGAGCAAGAGTTCCGCGGGATAGGTTGTCATCAGCGCAACCGGGAAGAGGAAGGTAAAGACCAGCTGTAACGCCCTCGGAAAAACCGAGACTGGCCACCGGGCGGCATCGAAGAGCGAGGCCATGAGGTAGCCGAGGTTGTCGACCTTCACCACGAAGAAGGAAAGGCTAACCACCATGATCCACATCGAATACAGAAGCACCACAGCCATGACAAGCAACCCGGCCGACAGCAACACGGTTTGTGGCGCCGGCCATCGCCCCATTTTCATGAAGGCGTAGACAAAAATTCCGATACCACCGAGCAGATCAATGATCCGCCAGGGTTCAAAGCGCGAGGTGGATACGAGGAACTGCGTGTCCGCTGGTTTCAGCAGCGTGAAGTCAAAACGGCCATCGCGGATGCCTTCGACCACCGTCAAGAGACTGGGCGTGACCGCGCCATCCAAAATCGCTTTGCAGAGGACAAAAAATCCCATCACGACCAGCGCCTCTTCAAACGTCCAACCGGGCAAGGACGGCCGATGCGTGAACAATGCCCAAAGTGGCATCAACGTGACGACGAGCCAGAAGAGCGCCATGGCGCCCTTGAGTAGGAAATCGAAGCGGTACTGCATGGCCAACGAGGCCGAGATGCGCGCTTGAATGCCGAGGAGCGATAGATATCGGCGCATCAGCTTCCAAACGCGACGAATCGCCGCATACCGGCACGCCAGAAGATTCCGGCAGATATGCCCAGGCCAACCACAAACATCCACTGGGTGCCAAGATGGGAAAGGCCCGCCTCAAGACTCATTTTCCCGATCAAAAACTCGACCGGAAAGGCGAGTGTGTAACGAAAGGGCA
>JAYUPZ010000023.1:0-5208 GCA_043759805.1 Myxococcales bacterium
CCCCGCGCCAGCGCCCCGTCCGCCGGTGCCCATGGTCGCCCCGACCCCAGCCCCTCCTGCGCCGGCACCCATCTTTGTCCCGGCTCCAACCTTCGCCCCGGCTCCAATCCTTATCCCAGCTCCCATCCTCGCGCCGACCCCTGCCCCGGCAACCGTCTTTGCTCCGGCGCCGACCCTTGCCCCGGCCCCCGTCCCTGCCCGGGCTCCCCTCCTCGCCCCTGGAACCGTCGCACGGCCCTCGCGTCCCCGAATCCCGCAAAGCCCGGCGCCGATGGTTCCACGTCCCGCAGCTCGTCCGCGTCGGCCACGCCCGGTGCAAACGCAGGACACTCCGATGATCGTCGAGCGACTTGAGCCTGACCAGATCGAACGACCGGATGTATTCGACGAATCGGAGGAATTGGTGAGCAGTGGACCCTTCCGCTTCGCTGTCAGCTTTGGTGGCTCGTCCTTGCTCGTGGATCCGGATATGGAAGCGGGCATGGGCGGGGGTCTTGAATTGGGTGCGTGGCTTTCTCCCCGCATCGGCCTTGAGCTTTCCGCCTTCGCATCGCAAAACCCCTACAAGCAAGGTCTCGGCGATACGGGCATCGCTTTTTGGGCGGTCAACGCAACACTCGGACCGACGCTGCGTCTTACGTCACCGAGCAGTGACTGGCTGTTCTCCCTAGATGCTGTGTTTGGTGGATACCTGGTGGTTCACCCGCTACAGGAATCGACCTGGACCACCGGGGTCGGCGGCGGATTCACGCTTGGCACGCAACTCACGCGCTGGCTGAGCGTGGGCATTCGCGTTCGATACCACGTGTTCAACATTTCACGCGTCAGCGGGCCGGAGATCATCGACATCAAGGCGTTGCGTCCAGTCGCGATGGTAGACAGACTGGAGGTGCCTGCCTATGTCGCATTTCATTTCTAGATTGGCAGCGTTCGGTTTGCTGTTGTTGGCGGCGTGTGGCGATTTCACGGTCACCAACGAGCGTCCCACATTTGCCCAGTTGTCGCCCCCTGAACAATCGGTCGTGGATCGCGTGTTGAAGGAGTTGCGGTCCTTCAACGTGGAGGTCGAGGCCTTCACGGATTACAGCGTGAGTTCGATCATCGATCGAGAAAAGATCGATGTCTCGTTCAAGGAATTCATTCTGGTGGCCAACCTGGGCGACCAAACCGTGCATATCTCGGCGTGGGAGAACCTTGCGCAAACGCAGCGGAACCTCATCCAGACCTGGTTTAACGCGACGAACGCGGAAGAGGCCCGCCAGTATTACGAATTCTTCTTCTATCGGTTCTTCGTCGTCGGTCAGGGTGCCAAGCAGTTCATGTACGAGTCATCGTCGGTCGAGTGGGTCTACACGAACCGTTCGCTCTACGCGGTCGAGCGCGATTCAACCCAGCTGGCCCTGACCTTTTATCAAAACGACGCGACGGCGATGGCGCTTATCAACCGGGGCTGCCAGCAGGTACGCAAGCGTTACGATGCCGCTTACCGCGCGGGCTTCGAGCTCAAGCGACCGGGCGCGGATCAATACTTCCTTGACAACGCACGATCGCTGCTCGACCCGAAGGCGCCCTCAGGGTATATGTATTACATTTGCGGTTGGATCGCGCGGGGAATGGGGTTGCTCGACACAATGGACGGTGAGTTGGACTGGCTGGGTGGGTTGGCGGAGGATTAGGGCAATCTGGGCAAAGACGCGATTGCGGTCGTTTTTCTTTAACGCCGGATGGGTTTGAGGGAACAGACCAGCATATGACCAGAAACCGAACAAACACCCGCATGCGGCTTTGCCGTCTGTGGCTGTTTTTTGCAACATCCCTTTCGTTGCCTGTTAACCCCCCGCGGGTAATCGCATCCGAACAGACGCAAGCGACGTACCGATTGGTGGTCAATACCGATATCCCGGGATTTGGGGCCGACGCACTTGCAGAACGGTTGAAAGCCGAACTCGGAGTCAACATCGTTGTGGCGTCCGAAGGCGCCGAGGGATTTGGCGTTCTGACGGTGAGTTGGCGATCCTCTCGGGGAGAAATGGCCGTCAGTTTCCACGATCCGTCGCGAGGTGTTGTGCTTCGCGTGGTGTCTGCGCCGGCGGATGTCGACAAGGCCATGCAGTTATCGGTACTCCTTGCTGCAAACCTGTTTCGCGACGACGCAACAGAATTAATGGGACCCACTCCAGCACCGGCGCCGAGTCCACCAGCAGTTGTACCTCCCGATCCTGTCAGTCAAGCTGCCGCGACCCCGTTGCCGTCCCAACGACAATACAAGCTGGCGACTTTTTCATTTCTTCATCCCCTGTCCACGAACGGGTCCGACCCAGACATTCGTACGCGATTGAATTTGAATCTTCTGTACGGCCGCGTGGGCGAACTCGATGGATTGCAGCTCGGCTTTTTCGGTGTCGTCGGTGGCAATGCTTCGGGCGCACAGCTTTCGTTCCTTGCAAACGTGACACAAGGAACAATGGAGGGAATTCAGGGCGCGTCTGTGTTCAACCTAGCCAAAGGAGGCGTCGTGGGGTTGCAAGTGGCTTTCCTCAGCAACCTTAGCGGAAGCCGGGTGAAGGGGGTGAAGGCGAGTTTGGGTGCAAACGTGGCCCGCGAGAAAGTCACCGGTGGTCAGGTCTCATCCGTCAATGTTGCGGACGACGTGGAGGGCTTTCAAATAGGTTTCATCAACGTTGCCAATAAAGTCAAAGGCCTGCAACTGGGGTTGATCAATGTTGCCGACGATGTTGAGGGTGTACCTCTCGGCTTGGTCAGCGTCACAAAATCAGGGGGGGGTGCACCCCATGTTCTGGTACGGCACCGAAACTGCCTACAATCTGGGGATCAAGTTTGCCACCCGCTACACCTATTCGGCCCTCACGGCCTCAGTAGGTCGAGACAACGGCGTTGATCAACTGGGCCCCGGTGCTTTGTTCGGAATGCGCGTTCCAATCGCTTCGTTTTTCTTTGACACCGACCTGGGCGCCACGTATTTGTTCGGCGGCAAGCGTTGTTGCCTCGCCGCACACGAGGGACTTCCGGATGATCGATTGCTATTCCGCTGGAGGGCTTTGCTCGGGTTCTCCGTAAGCAAACACTTCAGCGGATTTGTCGGTGGCAGCGCGACCGCTGTGATGCACTTTCGACAAGGATTCGCGAAAGACGAGACGTCAACGGATTTGCGACCGGAATTTATCGCAGGCGTTGTGCTGTGAAACGTAGGCGGGTTCCGGTTCAAGGTGGACTATGAAGGCGATCTATTTGAGTATCGGCAACCCTGAACTTGCCGTGTCCAATCCGCGAACCGCTGCAACCGAACGTGATCAAAACGCCATGGAACTGGCCAACGCGGTTGTGTCGGGCGATGAACAAGCGCTTGGGTATGTATACAGAACCTACCGAAATGACGTATGGACCTTCGCCCGTCGACTCGTTGGGGAGTCCGCTGCGGCTGATGATTTGGTTCATGACGTCTTCGTTCGGCTGCCCAGGTCGCTGCGCAACTTTCGCGGCGAATCGTCGTTGCTCACGTTTCTGATCGGGGTCGCCGCCAACCATGCAAAGCATTTTGTTCGTGCGGCGATTCGACGTCGGGCTGCAACAGCGAAATTAGGAGAAAATCCGACGAGGCACGAGCGCGAACCGCAAGACGTGGTTCAATCGAAACAGTTGGCGAATGCTTTGGTTGTTGCGCTTGATCAATTGCCATTGAATCAGCGGGTAGCCTTCATTCTTTGCCATGTCGAAGAACGATCGTATGCCGAGGCGTCCATTGCCGTGGGTGTACCTGAAGGTACGATGCGGGCGCGCGTGTTTCACGCACGACAACGCTTGCAGGACTCGCTGTCGCAATGGTGGACGGTTGAAGGAGGCGCACAATGAACTTCAATCCATTAGACCACGCAACACGTAGCCTGCGTCAGCAGACCGAAAGCATCGACCCTTCGCCTAGCGAGTCGGAGGCTGGATTGCATCGAGTTTTGCGCGATGTTCGAGCGGGCGCGCGCCGAAGAAAGACAATCAGAGTGATCGCGCTTCAACTATGCGCTGTATGCATAGGCTTTGGCGCGTGGGCGGCAGGCACGGGAAGGCTGACACAGCTTTCGCAAATAATTGGATTGCCACAGGTACAAACGCACGCCAAGTCACCACTAAAACCACGCACTTCTGCACCGCCGTCTGCCGTCACCGTTGATGTGACTGTTGGCCTCGGTGTACAACCTGCAGTATCGCCGTCACCTAACGAGATCCCCCCCGTACACCAGGCGGATCGTATGGTCCCTGTGCGAGCATTTCCGAAGCGCACGCCGTTGAACCGTGTGCCCGTTGCGGCGATAGACCAAGCTGTCGCGCCGCCGATCATGCCACCGACTGTCGACGCTTTGTCTGAATACCAGGCGGCGTATCACATGCAATTCGTTGAAAAGAACCTGGAGCGAGCCGTCGAGATGTGGTCACAATATTTGCAACTGGGGGACATTGTTTTAAGCGTAGACGCGCGCTTCAATCGGGCCGTCGCCTTGGCCCGCTTGATACGAACGAACGATGCGAGTTCTGAACTGACACCGTTCGCCAATGGTGAGTACGGCGGCTACCGACAGAATGAAGCCAAAAGGATCCTGCGATGGTTGAGTTCTCGGCGGGACCAACAATGAGGATCGATTCGCGGGTCAACACGTCAAAACATGGTGGAGTTACAAAATGAATAAAGTACTGAACGCATTGGTGGTTTCTCTTTCCCTGGCTGCGTGCGGCGCGGGAGGAGACGAATCAATCAGTCTTGAGAGCAATCCCGAGCTGTTCACGGGCGAAAGCGCGATCCTCGGTGATTGGATTCGAGAGACCGACTTGCCCTACACAAATTTTCTTCGTATCGAGGGGTCTTCCGGATTCTCCTGCAACAACGACGGCAAGTCGGTCAGTGGACCGGTGGAACTGGTTAATGGCGAACGCGGCGTCTACATTCGATCTTCCCCTGGGCACGGAGCAGGAGATTTCGCTTACGAGCGCGTCGAATTGGATTCGAAGACTGGCTTATTGCTACTTCACGGCGAAGAGAATGGGACTCTTTACACAAGTACCTATCGACGCGGCGTGCGCCCCGACATTTGCCAACGGCTGCAAGACGGCAAAGACGTCTCGTTCGAAGAGCTGCGTGCAACTTGGGGTCCCACCGAGGATTGAAGCCTTCGGGGCGGGATTAGGGCACTCATCCAGAGC
>JAYUPZ010000024.1:0-5206 GCA_043759805.1 Myxococcales bacterium
CTATCGGTGAGCACCTTGGCTTGATGCCCAACAAACGACCGGGCCTTGCCGCCGAGTTTCTGAATCGCAAGTGCGACGAGGCCAATCGTGACCTGCTCACCGGTGGAAGCAATCACGTCCAGCTCGCGCTCGGCGGGCTCGTCGTTGACCTCGTGGGCCAGCTTTAACAACCGGTTGGTTTCACCTGACATGGCCGAGACCACGACGGCTACGCGGTTCCCCTTGCGCTGGGTTGCGAGGGAACGTTCGGCCACGGCGCGAATGCGCTCGACTGAACCAACCGAGGTGCCGCCGAATTTCTGAACGATAAGCACTGCGAGGCAGCTTGTACTAGGGCCGCAGGCTGTGGTCAACAGATAGCGCCGCGCGGATTGCATCCAGCACGGGCGCTTCCTGTTCGTTCCTTGATGCCCTTACGAGGGCAGTCCTTGCGGCGCCTCCCCGTAAACGTCCAAGTGCGGTGGCTGCGGCGGCGCGAACCGGAACGTATTCGTCTCCGCGGAGACGTTCGATCAGGACGGCCTGCGCCCTGGGATCGGCAATCATTCCAAGAGCCTCGACCACCTCGCGGCGGGTCATGACATCCAGGACGCGGGTTAACAGCGCAGGAACAGCTTCCCGCTGGCGCAACCGTCCAAGCGCCTCGACGACGCGCCGACACTGCGCCGTTTCACCACAGGCGTCCCCCGACAACGAGGCAGAAAGCGTACCCAGTCCTTCCGCCCCGCCGAGTTCAGCAACGGTCAGCGCGGCCTGCAAGCCCATCGGATCCGCGGCGCCACGGCGCGCTACCGCAACCACCTCGTCACGCCAGGCCACATCACCCGCTCGCAGACCGGCCAGGGCCAGCCACTTCCGTGCAACGCTGTCCGCGGGAACCGTACTGTGTGCCGCACGAAGGGTTGCCAGATGACGTCTGTCGAGGGTGAGCTCCGCCAGAACCCGGGCCGCCTCATCGCGCTCGGACCCTGCCGATGTTGTCACAAGTGCCAACAATGCCTCGACCGCGGTGGCGTCCCCAAGGCGTCCTCGCAAGATGGCAGGCGGCACCGAATCGGCCTCACCCGCAGGTTCAAGTCGTAACTGCTCCTTGACCCAGGCATCCATACGAGCCCGCATTTGTATGACTTTTGCAGGCTGCAGGTCGGCCAGATTCTTTCGTTCTTTTGGATCTGCCGCGAGATCAAAGAGCTGGCAAAGGTCAACGTCCATTCGACACAGCAATTTGTGTTGCGATTCGACCATCATGCGCTGGCTGCCTAGCTCAGCGAAAGCCGCGCCAAGTCTTTCACCTGGAGGTTGTGACGGCATGAGCCACGGTCCGAGATCGGTGCCACGCATGCGGGCCGGCAACGACATCCCCAGCAGGCCGCCGATGGTGGGCGCAAGATCAACAAGTTCAACCGGCCCTCGTACGACACCCGTGGCGATGCCCGGCCCTGCCATAATGAGCGGTACTCGAATTTGCTCGTCGTACAACGTCGTGCCGTGGTAGCGGCCAGCGTGGTCGTCAAACTCTTCACCGTGATCGGCGGAGATGATGACAAGGCTACCGGGGCGGCGGGCCTCGAAATCCGAGACGATCGTTCCCACCGCATGATCGGTGTAGGCGATCTCGCTGTCGTAGCGGTCTTGTTCAGACGAACCGAAGTCGTGGCCGGCGTGCGGTTCGTAAGGTTCGTGCGGTTCAAAAAAATGAATCCAGACAAAGATCCGTGCGTCGCCCACCCCTGCGTAGTATTCGCGCAACTGCGCAATACGGCCTTCCGCCGAGAGGAACTCGAACTTCACGTATTCGAATTGAAAATGACTGTCGCGAAAACCAGCGAGCTTCTCGCCATCGACGAAGAAGACCGCCGGTGGATAGAACGCGGCTGTTCGCCAACCGTAGGTACGCAACAAGGTCGGAAACGGCTCCTCGATGCTTCCTGCGCTGAGGCGTGAAAGGGTCGCGTAATACTTGCCGGTCAACATCGACGCCACAGAGAAGGAGGTGTGCGGTGCCTGCGCGTAAGCCCGTTCGAAACGCGTTCCGCGGGCGGCAATGCGATCAATATTGGGTGTTGTGTTTCGAGCGTATCCGTACGCACCAACGTGATCTGGCCTTAGCGCGTCGATGGTGATGAGCAGTACCGAGGCTTGCGGCATCGTCGGACCCGGTGGAAGTGGCTCGTTGCCGGCAGCGGGACGTGAAGGATCCACGATGGGGGCATGCGTCGCGGTCGCCACGCGGCGCGAACGCACCGGCACGTGGCGCAGCACCTCCCGGGTCGGCACAGTTCGCTCGAACGCGACGAAACGCAACTCGGTACTTACAACGAGCGCTTCGTATCCGATTCCCGAAAGCGCGATCACCCCAGCAACAATGACCCCGAGGACCAGACGGTTGGGCTGCGGAATCAAGTGCGCGAGGGCCAGAACCCCAGTTGTGAACGTTCCAACGCTGAGAACGTCGTGCAACCACGGGTAAAGGCGCGGCAACACGTACCCATTGGCCAACCCCAGGCAAAACGTGGCGACCAGAAACAACAATGCAAGAAACGTACGACGGTTCCGGGCGATGAGGACGCGGGTTTGCCAGCGTCCAAACCACGCCACCATTGCAATGCCGATCACAACGATGAGAAAGCTAAAAACCTGGCGACCGGGAATCTGAGAAGCCTTGCCACCCTTGAAGAGCGATCGGCTGACCCAAAGGACCAAGGGTGCGGCCAGCAATGTCGGCGCTATCGCCCCTGCGGCGTCCGACGGAACTTTTCTTCCCGCGCGCCGGGCGATATGCAGCACCAGCTGGAATGCCGCCCAAACTGCAACGGCACCAATCAGTCCCGCGACAGCCCCGCTGGCCGTGCAAACAAGCGCGAGCCGACCGCGCAAATCCGGCGAAGGCGCGTGCGTACCTCCCACCACCACATAGGCATCGAGCAAGCCAGTGATGGCGCCCCCAACCGAGCCGGCAACAATCGCCCTTCGCATCTTGCGTCAGAGCGACAACCGCATCACGCGCTGAAGGTGAAGCGCAACTGGTACTCGCAGAGGAAAAAGGTGTCACCTTCCTCAATGCGGCGGTTATCGACCCGGTTGCCGTTGAAATCGATCCCGTTGGTTGAACCGAGATCTTTGATGAAGTAGGCGCCATTGCGTCGAACAACAGCACAATGTTTGCGCGAGATGTTGCCGTCCCGAATTGGCAAGTCCGATGACTTGACGCCACGACCGATGATGAACTGTTCCTTGTCGATCCGGTATTTGCGGTTGTCGAAAATAAGGTAGAGCGGCGGGGCTGGTGTCTGCCCGGGTTCATTGGACGGCGCGGGTGGAAACATCGGCGCGCCCTGGGCGACCGCAGCTCGCGGCGCTGTCATGCGGGGCGGTGGCAAGGGCGGTGGAACGGAATGGGTAGGCGCTCGGGGCGGCGGCGGTGCGGGTGCGGCGACCGGCATCCGTGGTGCCGTTGGAATCGGCGTCGGCGCGTCGAGCGAAATTTCCGAATGCGACTGCGGCTGTCGGCTCGCCGGAGCACCGCCAAGGTACGCCTTGTCACGCGCCATGGCTGCCATTGACTCGTTGATGAGGTCGTCCATGCCGCGGTCGAAGTCCTCGGACATGCGTTCGAAGGCCTGCCACAATGAATCACGGCAATAGAAATGCCGAAGGGTCTTCTTGTCGGGTTCGCTCATGGGTGCAAGGAACGCTGCGGGTTGGGACTCGCGGATAGTACCTTGTGACTGCCGAACGGGGGAATTTTTTCGTCACGGTGTCGCGAGCTTTTCCGCCACCCGACGCGCCACCTCTCCCACCGACCCACCCGAGAACCCAGCAAGGGTTGCCTTGTCGGTCTCAATCGCCTTCACTGCCGATGATTCTGCACCCGATCCCAATTTTTCGAGCGCCATCAGTGCAACCATTCGACACAGAGGTGACGGCGAATCCAACCCCGCCACGAGGGCCGCGATGACTGGCGCTTTGCCGTCTTTTCGTCCGGCCGACTTCTCGATGTCCTTGACTAAAAAATCCTGAACATCCTCAACCTTGAAGGAAAGCTTGATTGGAAATGCCTCGAGTGTCGGTACGATCGCCCCTGCGCCCCCCGCGGTAATCGCCGCCTCGTACGCGCGATATCGAACCATGTCTTCCCGGGTCGTTCCAATGACGGTCCCGAGGCCCGGAACCACCGAATCGCCACAGCAGCCTTCGACAAGGCCAAACATCTCGTCGCGGACACTCCCATTCATGCGCGGATCGTTGGCGACGGCCAGTGCAAAGGGACCAAGCTCAGGATGCGGACGAAGTCGCAGCGCCTGGGCCGCCCGAACAGCCGATTCGTCCTTGTTCGCCTTGACCGATTTTTGCAAGAAGGCCGTGGCCGATGGCCCACCCAGGGTCCCGAGAGCCTCCCACATACCCGGAGAAACCGTAGCACGACCGCGCAGGTAATTCACCAGCGCATCGGAAGCAGCGGCGCGGCTCTTATCGTCCCCCACCATTGCCAGAAGGCTCGCAATCTCCGAAGGATTCTCCGAGGGCGTTTCAAGTAGCGCCAGCAAGACAGGTGCCGCACGGGCGCCCACCGCCTCGACGATCTTGGCCAGCGAGTGGCTGCCGGAGAACTGACCCGAAAGTTTGAGCTGGTTGCCAATGGCCGCAACCAAAAGTGTGTCGAGGGTTGCAAGCTCACCCGGTCCCGCATAGGCGCGCAGCCCGAACAATCCATCGCGCGCCGAGCTTGCCTTGGTTCCACCTGCCTTGAGCGCCTCACCATGGGCCGCAATGAGCGCGGTCACGAGCGGCGCCCGCGCATCGGAATCCATGGACAGTAACAAGGCGTCCACCCGGTCGCCCTTGCCGATATCTGTCAATGCAATCGCGGCACGCGCACGCAGCGCTGGCTCGACACCACTCGACTCGACCGTCGACTCGAGGCGGGCCGGCCCCTTGACCGTGCCCTTCCACGTCTCGATGTTTTCGATGGATGGCTTCTCACAACCAAGAGCGAGGAACGCCAGCACGAACAACAACCCACAACCCATCTTGCTGATGGCAACCTGACCGCGTTGCAGTCCCTTTCGATCAATACGACCTCGCACGAACGCGAGGTTAACATGCTAACGTCGGCCCGTGCGTCGCTATGGGCGGATCGCCTCGACCTCGGCTGTGATCGCCATCGCGCTCCTCTGCGTTTGCCCCGGCTCGCCCGGGATGAGGA
>JAYUPZ010000025.1:0-5195 GCA_043759805.1 Myxococcales bacterium
CTTGTGGGTGGCAACCTCGAAGTGTTTTCTCGCCTTTTGGGTACGCCGTTTTTGCCGGATCTCGACGGCGCGATACTGTTTCTCGAAGAGGTCGGCGAGCGGCCCTACCGCGTCGATCGTTTGCTCACGCACCTCGATCTCGCGGGCGTGTTCTCACGCGTGGCCGCAGTGGTCGTCGGTGAATTCACCAATTGCGATGAACCCGCAGATGGCATTGCCGGCTCACCCACCGGGCGCGAGGTGGTGTTGGATCGCCTGTCACGTCTGGCCATTCCCGTCGTGTGCTGTGAACACTTCGGCCACGGCAATCGCAACGTGCCCTTGCCGTATGGCGTGATGGTTGAACTTGACACCCGCCACGGGATCTTGCACTCGCTCGAAGGCGTGGTTTCGTAGCTGGCTCTGGCCGCGTCCGATCGTTTAACTCACAAGCCGCGGATCGGGCTCTTCGCCTTCTTCAATCGTACCGAAGCGTTCTTCAAAGCGCCGAACGTTCACCTCAAGCGCGCGCAACAGGCGCTTGGTGTGTCGTGGTGATGAAATGATGCGCGCGCGCACGCGGGCTTTCGGTACGGCGGGTTGCATGAAGGCGAAATCCAGTACGAATTCACTGTCCGTATGGTTGATGAGTACGATGTTGCTGTAGGCACCCTGGGCCGTCGCGTCGTCTAGTTCGATCTGGATCTGCGGGCCTGCTTGGACGGGGGATTTTTCGGGGGGCTGGGAAGACATGGCAGCATTCTGGCGTGACGGCAGCGCTGCCGCTACCCTCATGCCCTGGATGTCGTCGGCACGCGTGCTTGGAATTGACCTTGGAACCCGGCGGCTCGGCGTCGCGGTCAGTGACGCCCTCGGCATGACGGCACAGACCGTGATCACCCTCGAACGACACGGCGGCGTGCGGGATCTGAACGCCGTGGGTCGCTACGTGACCGAATACGCCGTGGGCCGAATCATCGTTGGCTTGCCGGTGAACCCCGAGGCGACGGGCCTTGACGATCCGCGCGCTCGATCCGAAAAACTGGCCCGCGATTTTGCCGAGCGCCTACGTGCGCACTTTGGACTGCCGGTGGATCTTGTTGACGAGTCCTTCAGCACCGTCGAGGCCGAGGCGGTCTTGTTGCAGGCTGATCTATCCCGTGCGCGGCGCAAGGAAGTGGTCGACAGGGTTGCAGCCGCCGTGATCTTACAACGCTGGCTGGATGGTCCCGCCGGAAAACAAGCATTTTCAAAGGATGGTGCCGATGGGCACGTCACGCACTAAGGCCTCGCCGATGCGGCGGGCATTTCGCATCTTCGTTTTGACGCTCTTTTTGTTCTTGGGCGGCGGCGCCATTGTCGGTTACCAGATGTTTACCTATCCGGATGTCGTGACCGGGACGGCGCGTGGTACGGTAGAGCTCAGCATCGAGCGGGGCGCGACGGGTCGGGTTGTCGCCGATGCACTGGCAAAAAAGGGGCTTGTTGAAAACCCAACCTGGTTTCGGATTTACGCCACTCAGCGAGGCGCGGCCAGTCGCTTCAAGGCGGGCCGTTACGAGATCGCAGCGCCAATAACGCCGCGCGGTTTGATTGATCTTTTCGTCAAGGGTGCAGCTGATCAATTGGTTGCCGTCACCGTGCCCGAAGGCAAGCACATGCTTGAGGTGGTCGACTTGCTCGCGGAAGCGGGGATCGCCGATCGCCAGGCGCTCACCGCGAAAGTCTTGGACGCGGGGTTTGCACGCGAGCTGGGGTTGCCTGGAAAATCCCTCGAAGGTTATCTTTATCCAGACACCTACAAGTTCCGCCCGGGCACACCAGCTGACAAGGTGTTGCTCGTGCTCGTGCGTCGCCATCGCGAGGTCTTCGAGGCCTTGCGGGCGCAAAATACCGCTGCGCTAAGCGATCTGAAAAAGCAACTCGACTGGGGTGATCCGCAGATCGTCATCATGGCTTCGATCGTCGAGAAAGAAACCGGTCAGCCCGAAGAGAGGCCGCGCATCGCGCAGGTCTTTATCAACCGGCTTCTGTTTCCCACGTTCCAACCAAAGTTGTTGCAAACCGATCCGACCATCACGTACGGCTGCATCGTTGGCCCGAAGATCTTGGGTAAGGCCTCGACGGCCTGTGAACAATACACCGATCGCATTCGCCGCATCCACCTTGACGACAGGGACAATCCCTATTCGACTTACGCGCACGAAGGCTTGCCGCCGGGCCCCATCGCGAATCCTGGAAGGGAAGCGTTGCAAGCCGTGATGAAACCGGACGGCGGGAAGTACCTTTACTTTGTTGCGCGCAACGATGGGACGCACCAGTTCTCGGCGACTGTGGCTGAACACGACGCTGCGGTTGTGAAGTATCAGCGAGGCGGCAAGCCGCTTTCCAAGTAGCGGGCTGGAGGCGAGGGGCACTTGCGGCCCTTGCGGTACAACCACATTGTGCGACATGGGTTGCTTGCAACCCGTGGAGGATGAAAAGAAAACAGGCGCATTCAGCGCGCCGTGTTAGAATTTATACGTGGCCAATTCATGGCCAGTTTTGCGAAGGGAACCTCGATGCCTGCAGCCATTTCCCTGGTCGATAAGCTTGCCGGACTCCAGGACCGGAAAGAGTTCGCCGAGCTCAACTGGAGTGGAAGTTTCGAAGACTACCTGAATCTCGTTCGCGAGAATCCAAGGGTGACGCGCACTGCGTTCCAACGTCTCTACGACATGATCTTGTCGTTCGGTACCGAGGAGTACATCGATAACAAAAAGCGTCTGCTTCGTTATAACTTCTTCAAAGACGAGCAGCACGGCGGGCGCGATGCCGTCTTTGGCCTTGATATCCCGCTCATGCGGATCGTCAGCGTTTTCAAGAGCGCGGCCGAAGGCTATGGTTCCGAACGTCGCGTGATCTTGTTGCACGGCCCGGTCGGCAGCTCGAAGTCCACGATAGCGCGTCTGTTGAAGCGCGGTCTTGAAGAGTATTCACGCACGCCTGAAGGCGCGCTTTACACTTACGAATGGGTGTTACCGGAGGCCTTGCAATCCATCAGCGGAGGCCATGCCATCTTTCGTTCGCCGATGAGTGAAGAGCCACTGCGTCTGGTTCCGGCCGAATGGCGTGACAAGGCTCTCGTCGAGCTTGGCATCAACACGGCAAACGAGAAGCGGGTGAAGATTGAGGGTGATCTCAATCCGGCCTGTCGTCTGATTTTTCGTGAGCTCATGACCCACTACCAGGGCGACTGGAGCAAGGTGGTGTCGCATGTGCGTGTACGACGCATGGTGTTGTCGGAAAAAGATCGCGTGGGTATCGGCACCTTCCAGCCGAAGGATGAAAAGAATCAGGATTCAACGGAGCTCACGGGCGATATCAATTATCGCAAGATTGCCGAGTTCGGCTCCGACAGCGATCCACGGGCGTTCAACTTCGATGGCGAGTTCAACATCGCCAACCGCGGCCTCATCGAATTCATCGAGGTTTTGAAGCTAGACGTTGCCTTCCTTTACGATCTGCTGGGCGCCTCGCAAGAGCACAAAATCAAGCCGAAAAAGTTTGCCCAGACCGACATCGACGAGGTCATCCTCGGTCACACGAACGAGGCTGAATACAAAAAGCTTCTGTCCAACGAATTCATGGAAGCGCTCCGGGATCGTACGATCAAGATCGACATACCGTACATCACGAAGCTGACCGAAGAGCGCAAGATATACGAGAAGGATTTCAACGCCGAAAAAATCCGCGGCAAACACATTGCGCCGCATACGATCGAAACGGCCGCGATGTGGGCCGTGTTGACCCGGCTTGAAGATCCGAAGAAGCACCAGCTCGGGCTCATCCAGAAGCTCAAGCTCTACGACGGAAAAACCATGCCCGGCTTCACGCAGGACAACATCAAAGAGCTGCGCAAGGAAGCTTCTCGCGAAGGCATGAGCGGGGTGTCGCCGCGCTACGTGCAAGACAAGATCTCGAACGCGCTTGTCAGCGACCAGAGTGACGGTTGCGTGAATCCCTTCATGGTCATGAACGAGCTTGAGTCGGGCATGCGCCACCACTCGCTCATCACAAACGAAGATGACAAAAAGCGATACGGACTTTTGCTCGCGATGGTCAAGCAAGAGTTCGAGGACATCGTCAAGAACGAGGTCCAGCGCGCCATCAGCGCCGATGAAGAGGCGATCTCCAAGCTGTGCGCGAACTACATCGACAACATCAAGGCTTATACCCAGAAGGAACGGGTCAAGAACCGTTACACGGGTCAGGACGAAGAGCCCGATGAACGCCTGATGCGTTCTATCGAGGAAAAGATAGATATTCCAGAGTCGCGCAAGGACGAGTTCCGTCGCGAGATCATGAACTACATCGGCGCGCTGGCCGTGGACGGCAAGCACTTCGATTTCCGCACCAACGAGCGTCTGCAAAAGGCGCTCGAACTCAAGCTTTTCGAGGATCAAAAAGACTCAATCAAGCTGACCAGCCTCGTTTCCGCGGTCATAGACCGGGATACCCAGGAAAAGATCGACGTGGTCAAGAACCGCATGATTCGCAACTACGGTTACTGCGAGATCTGTGCCACGGATGTTTTGAACTTTGTCGCCAGCATTTTCGCGCGTGGTGATGCGAAGGGGAGCTAGGCAGTCATGAGTGATCCACGAACGGGACCCGTTCATATTGAGGTCAACGGGACCGCAGCGAATCTTTTAATAAAGCTGATGCAGGATCTGAACACCGACGATCCGATGTCGGTTTTGTCCCGCGCTCTGGGTCTTCTTGACCAGGCGATCGTGGGCAAAAAACAGGGGCGACGGGTCGGCGTCTACGACCCCGAGTCGACCCGATTCGTGGACCTGGTGGTGTAAAGAACAACCCGGATGACCTTGCGCATTGATCCCGATCATCGCCGCTTTCGCGACATCGTTCGCGGGAAGATCAAGCAGGATCTGCGCAAGTACATATCGAATGGCGAGCTGATTGGGCGCAAGGGCCGGGAGCGCGTCACGATTCCGTTGCCGCAAATCAAGATTCCGCGTTTTCGTTTTGGGTCGCGCGACAAGGGCGGTGTCAGTCAGGGCCCGGGTGAGGTTGGTGATGCGGTTGGCCCGGGAAAACCAGGCGACGAACCCGGAGCCGGCAAAGCGGGCGATCAACAGGGCGATCACACGCTCGAGGTTGAATTATCGCTGGATGAGCTGGCCGAAATCATGGGTGAAGAACTGAAACTTCCC
>JAYUPZ010000026.1:0-25473 GCA_043759805.1 Myxococcales bacterium
CCGTCGGTAAGATCGTTGGCCATTCCCACAAACACCTGGCGATAGCGGTTCACGAGCTTCTTGCCATCCGCGTCGGTCGCATCCTGAAAAATCCGTGGCGCCCATTTGTCGGTGAGATCAACGATGGTCAGGCCTTTCCGAAGAGCATCCTCGGTATCAACGATCCGCTCCTTGCCGTGCACGATCTGAATCGCGCGGCGCTCGGGAGGCAAGCTGTCAGGATTCTTCACCTCGGGGAGCCCATCGGGATCCGGGGCATTCGGCGCCAGCGGCGCGGCCGTGGTGGTCGGGGGTGTTGCCTTTAAATCGGCGGCCTTCTCCGACTTACAAGCCGCTACTACCAGCAGTCCAACCAGGACCGGCCCTATTCGAAGGCGGAAAGCCGCACTGTGGGCCAACAATTTCTGCGATTTCCGACCCGACATTCTCCCCTCCTTTTACGTGGTCCGAACCGGCTCCGCCACCGAACCAAGCGCCAATTTTGGCTCGCCGCACCCGCTGGGATACCATGGTCGACGTGTCAGTCGTCTCACGTTCCGTTCGAATCGCGCTCGCTTTATCTGCTTTGACGCCGGGGTTCTTGTTCGGGCCAAACGCCGCGTGCGCAACCGAGGTCGGAACCACGCGCCCGACCGGGATTGGTTTCGCGGTTGGCGAGCCCACTGGAATCGTGGGCAAACATTATGTTGGCCCCGAAAACGCATGGGATGCTGGCCTTTCGTTCTTCAGCCTGGTCTCGAAATGCCACAGCAAGACCGGCTTCGAGGCGTGTAGCAGCCAAACCAACATCGCCGTCAACGCTGACTACCTGTGGCAATACCCGCTGCTGGAAGGTGAGGTCAATCTCTCCTGGCACTTCGGTGCGGGTGGGCGCGTTTGGTTATTCTCTGCGGACGAGGCAGCAGACAATTTCGCACTGGCAGCGCGCATGCCGATCGGTGTCGACATGTCTTTCCGCAAACCCGAGTTCCTCGAAGCGTTTATCGAATTCGCCCCGGCGCTGACCGTGTTACCCGGTATCGACTTTAACCTTGAGCCCGCGATTGGATTGCGCTTTTTCTTTTAGGTCAAAGATCCGGGTGACGGCGAATGGCAAAGGTATCACACTTCCGGGCGTCGCCTCCGTCAAGGCCGCGTTTGAACCAACGCATCCGCTGCGCGCTCGAGCCATGGGTGAACGCGGATTCGTCGCCGTGACCAAGACTGTCGTCACCTATTTGGTGGGCGGCCCGAAGCGCTTCTTGCAAGTCCTGGTCGTCAATTTTTAGGCTCGAACGAGCAGTGTGCCCCCACACGCCCGCAAGGCAATCTGCCTGTAGTTCAACCCGCACTGAGATCTGGTTTTGGGTTTCGCCCGAGATCCCGAGACGTGAAGAACCGATCAAGTTCTGAACGTGGTGACCGACCTCGTGCGCGATCACGTAGGCTTGCGCAAAATCACCGGGCGCTTTGAGTCGCGTTTCCATGACTCGATAGAACGCTGGATCGATATACAGTTTCCGGTCGGCCGGGCAATAGAACGGACCAACGCTGGATGGTGCGTTTCCACATCCCCCAGTGTTCACCGCATCGGAAAACACCACGAGCGAGGGCGCCTCGTAGGCGGAAGGCACAGCATCGCCGTATTTTGGAAGTTCACCCTGAGCTATTTTGGCGACCCACACATCTTCGGTGGAAGCCAGGACCACGCGAGAGAAGTCACACGCAGCACTGTTCTCCGCCGATATCTGGCAGGCGCTCCCTGAACCGCTGCCACGCGTATCCTCGGTAGCCGACTCACCAAGCAACATTTGCCTCACGCTTGTCGGCATGAAAAAGTAAAGTCCGGCCAGACCGAGACCGACAATCACCGTACCCTTGATGCCCAAGCTTCTAACCAACATCGAAATAAGTTGGATGGGGATTCCACCGCCGCCTGCGCGGCCGCGAGCACCTCTGCCTCGGTCTTCGAAGTTGTCCGATCGCCTTTGGCCTTCAGTATCCACGGTTTATTCCTTTCATACGGTGGAGTCTACTGCAGGATTTATTCCATGGTGGTTCGAACCGCTTATATCGGCGGTAGTGTTGGTACCGGAAGGCGTTTTCCGTTGGTTTTCGACGATTTGGACGTGTTCCCTCTACTGCACAGCTCGTGCTACGCAATCCAGGTAGGGCTGCATCACCTCGCTCGGCGGCAGATTTTTATCGTCTCCGGTGGCGCGAGCCAACGCCGCCTGCGAGGCGCGGTTGAGGTTCATCACGCACGGCAGGCCCCTGCACTGACACACCTCGTCCGCCATGATTCGATAAACCGCCTTCACCGTGTGCGCCGCTGCGAGCAACGCGTCCAACCGAGGATCGGGCGCGAGAGCGGGCACGACCAATCGGGGTGGCGGCGGCGGTGGCGCTCCGGTTGGATCAGTTATTTCGGGAGCGTCTTCATTGGCCTCGGGCTCGTGTGTGGCTGGTATAAAATCAGGCACGGAATGCGCGATCATTTTCGGGCTCGGCAAATCGCCGATCGCGGCCGAAGACGATAATGAATCCGACTCCGTTGCCGGGTGGCGGACAACAAAGTAGCTCGCGACGATGATGCCCGTCGCGACCAAAGCGAAAACTGTGAAGGTTTTCAACATCACCGCGTCCTACAAACACAGAAGATCGACGACCAAACGTTTCGGTTGTGCCGGGCAGGGATCGCCGAATGTCGTGTTGTTTACATTGATCGTGCAGGTTGATTTTCCCACGCATGCGCTTGTAACGCGAGCGAGCGAGGCACGGGCGTCGCACGTGGAGTCGATTTTTGGAAACGAGCAAGTGCCATGCGGTTTTCCATAGCTAGCGAAGAATACCCGGGTGAACGTTCCGCTCGGACAGGTCAACGTAAGACTGTTGCCCTCGTCTGCAGCGCCGCAAACTCTATCAAACGCAAACTTCCGGCTGCAGACAACGTCAAGCGCGAGCTTTTTCCCGGTCCCTGGGCACGGGTCACCGTAGGTGAAGTTGTTGCTATTGAGAGCACATGATTGCGCGCCCACACATATCTTCGCACGCGTCGCGGCTTCGCTGGCGTTGCAAGTGCCCTCGGTGAATCCGCCGCAGACGCCAGTTGAATTGCCGTAATGGGCCGAAACCACTTTTTCAATCTCCTCCCCGACCGGACAGGACACCTTCGCCCGGCCACCTTCGGAAACCGTGACACATGACTCGTCCCCAGCGTTTCCCTTACAGACGGGCGTATCCAAGCCATTGGTCGCGAGAGCAGCCACGAGATGAGCTCGACCCGCAGGCATGATCTGGCCGGTTCCGATTCCGGTGGCGGCATCGGTATCATCGATTCCTCGCCACCAATGAACCGCGGTTGCCCGCGCATTGGGCATCGTCGCACCGTCGTTGCATGCGTATGGGCCAATCACCGGGGCAATGCCCATGAATGATCGATATGTCGTGAAGTGCAAGCGCGGTTGCGTCTCGTGACAGGCCAGGCAGTAGGGCTTGACGGTATTGAGGTACAGGGCTTCGGCCAGCTGCGGAACATAGGCCGGATCCGACGATCCGAGCGTTGGGGTGGTCTTCCATCCGGGAGGGAGATTGTCCGCGTTGAAGGTGAAGTTATTATTCGGATCCGAGAACCACGCGTTGATAACGGAAGCCGCCGGGCTTCTTGAAAGAGTGGATAAAACAAGACCATTCAGAGTTTTGAAAGATGCTTCCTGAGGGGTTCGTGGATAGCTCGGTGAAAATGCGAAGTTATCCAAATCAAAGGGCAAAAATGCGCCTTTGTCGCGTCCCCCAATGATCGACTCTCCAACGTGGCACGTCAGACAATTGCCCGGTATCGAGGTGTTCTGCGGTGCTGGAAGGAAGCCTTCACCAGGATCAATGGCGCCGGTGAGGGGGTCGATACCATCGATCGGTCCATAGGCGAAGACATGCGCTTGATTGTCAAGCGCCGCGGCATTCGCCAGAAATCCGTCCGAACCAAACACCATAAAATAAACATTGCCGGTCGATGCGATTCTTACCATCGCCACCGTTGCGAATGGCGTGCCGTTCCTCGCCATTGCGGCATCCGAGCCTACGAAATCGGCAAAGAAAGGGTTTTGCGCACTGGCTGCCACATTCGATACGTAGCACGCCACGTCGCGGGAGGGTTTCAAGAAACCACAATGCATGTCGCGACCGGTGCCCAGATCGGCACGGTTGTAAAAACGGGCAGCAGCCGATTCCGTGAAAAGTGCCTTGAAGTCGGCAAGCCTGCCAACGGCCCTGTGACCGGCTGCGACGAGCGCGGGGTTGACCACGTCCCGGTAATAGAAAGCGGTTTCTAGCGGGCTTTGTTTTGCGTTTGCCCGGTTCGCGGTCAGGTAAGGCACAGCGTTGTCCGCGTCGCCGGGCGCCTGCAGCACCAGACTGGTGTATCCGGTCAATCTGTTTTTGCTGTCACGCAGATCAAGGTAGGTACCGTCGTCGAGGAAAACCAGAAACTGCGCTGTGCCGCCCTTGGGAAACAAGCTGGCCGGTATGAGTGGCAATGTTCCGTCGTAGCGCCAGTTGCCATTCGAGATTCGCGACCCAGCTGAGAACTTCGCAAAGAACCTGTAGGCCACGGTGGGCTTGCCGGCGTTGTGCAGGATCCAGAAATTCAAATTTTGCTGGGTCGCGTTTCCAATCGCGCGTACGACAATTCGGGTTGAATTGGGATTGGCAGTGAACTCCCCTACCACCGGCTTGATGAGGGAATTTTGTAGCTGCGCCGAGACCGGCAGTGCGTAGAACCCGATGCTTAGCATCACCAACAACGACAAGGAGCCAGGCAAACAGGAGCGCGATTTCATGGGGTCTCGTTTCATCGGATTGGATTCAATTCGTCTGAGCGTGGGCGGAGCGCAGGCGGATCGGTCGCGTTCCTGTTGAATTGACAGGTCATCGGCTCACTTGTCGCAAACAAAGTGAGGGGTCACCGACGTCGTGCGGTTTCCTGTGTCGGGATCAATCCCGGCAGCCAGGCCAGCACGTTTAGCAGCGCGTAGCGCTCAAACTCGCCGCGTCGTAAAACGACCCTAACGGTTGTCTTCGTCGTCGAGCTCGACCACGCCCGAATCCATGTCGGCCACGTAGGACATTGAGGCGCCATCGCCCACAACGGTCGGCTCATCGTTGCCACGCCCTCGACCCCCCAGCGCTTGCAGTTCCGAATCCGAGCGGTAGGCCTCACGGGGCAAAGCATTCACGTGCTGAGAAGGAACCGGTGTAACCCCACCCTCGTAACCAACCTCGACTTCGGCTGGGTAGGAGGAGGCATCAACGGGGACCGCTGCCCCGGAAATGCGAGCCCGGTAACGTGCGATGGCCTTTTCCAACTCAGCCTGCGAAATCATTTCGCCATGTTAAGCCAAAACGTGCGGCGAATGCAACGACATCCCTACCCCTGCACAAGCTTCTTGTAGCGAATCCGGTGGGGCTGATCAGCCTCGGAGCCCAGGCGACGCCTGCGGTCCTTCTCGTATTCTTGATAGTTGCCCTCGAAGGACACGACTTGGCTGTCGCCTTCAAAGGCGAGGATGTGGGTGGCGATGCGGTCGAGGAACCAGCGATCGTGGCTGATGACCACCACACATCCCGAGAATTCAAGGATGGCGTCCTCGAGTGCGCGCAAGGTATCCACATCGAGATCGTTGGTGGGCTCGTCGAGCAAGAGGACGTTGCCTCCCGAACGCAACACCTTGGCCAGATGCACCCGGTTTCGCTCGCCGCCCGAAAGGTTCTTGATGAGCTTCTGCTGGTCTGCACCCTTGAAGTTAAATCCGGCCACATAAGCACGCGATGGGATCGTACGTTTGCCGATCTCGAAGTGTTCGGCACCCATGGCGATCTCGTCGAAGACCGTCTTTTCGCCGGCCAAACTATCGCGCGACTGATCGACATAGGCCAGTTTAACCGTATCACCAACGCGCATGGTACCCGCGTCTGGCTTTTCCTGACCCGAGATCATGCGAAACAACGTGGTCTTGCCGGCGCCGTTGGCACCGATGACACCCACGATGCCACCCTTCGGCAGGGTAAAGGTCAGATCCTCGATGAGCACGCGATCGCCGTAGGCTTTCTTGATGCCCTTGGCTTCGACGACCAGATCGCCAAGCCGTGGTCCAGGAGGGATCGCAATTTCGATCGCCCCGTCGCGTTTTTCCGACTCGTCCGCCAGCAGCTTTTCGTAGGCCGTAATACGCGCCTTGGATTTGGCCTGCCGTGCACGCGGTGACGCCTGAACCCACTCCAGCTCGCGCGCCAGGTTGCGTTGACGGGCGCTTTCGGTTTTTTCTTCTTGCGCAAGACGTTTGCGCTTTTGATCGAGCCAGGACGAATAGTTTCCTTCCCACGGAATACCTGCGCCGCGATCGAGTTCCAGGATCCAGCCGGCAACGTTGTCGAGAAAGTAACGGTCGTGGGTGATGGCAACGATCGTTCCCGGAAAGTCATGCAGGTGATGCTCAAGCCAGCCGACACTTTCGGCGTCGAGATGGTTGGTAGGCTCGTCGAGCAGCAACATGTCGGGGCGTTGCAAGAGCACCTTGCAAAGCGCAACACGTCGTCGTTCACCACCCGATAGCTTCGTCACGTCAGCATCCGGTGGCGGCAGGCGCAAAGCGTCCATCGCGATTTCCAGCTTGCGCTCTAACTCCCATCCGCCCGCTGCCTCGATCTTGTCTTGCAACGCACCCTGCTCTTCGAGCAGTTTTTCCATCTCGTCGTCCGATGGCCCTTCACCAAATCGGTTGCTGACCTCTTCGAATCGCTTGAGCAGGTTTTTGACCGATGCGACCGCTTCCTCGACGTTCTCAAGCACGTTCTTCTTGGGATCGAGTTCGGGCTCTTGCGGCAAGTAGCCGATGGTGGTGCCGTCGGCTGGCTTGGCCTCGCCGTAAAAGTCCTTGTCGACACCGGCCATGATGCGCAGGAGTGTCGATTTACCGGCGCCGTTGCCTCCGAGTACGCCTATCTTCGCACCCGGGTAGAAGGACAGATAGA
This sequence comes from Myxococcales bacterium, assembly GCA_043759805.1. Classification (GTDB taxonomy): domain Bacteria; phylum Myxococcota_A; class Polyangia; order Fen-1088; family Fen-1088; genus JAWXBF01. The sequence goes on from JAYUPZ010000026.1 coordinate 7,009, forward strand.
TCCCCTTCAAGACCTCCTTGTTGGGCGGATGAACGCGCCGGAGGTTTTGCATCGTGTAGATGTACTGATGAGCCATTGGGCCGCGAATACTACCTCAAAGCGCGAGCGTCACCACGCCAACGCACACGAGGAAAGCTCCCAAAAGCACAATTCGCGGCGGACGTTCGTGCAGCACGATCCAGGCGTATAGGACGGTCAGGGTTGAGGCGAGACTCGACAGGGGCCCAACCACCGTCATGGGCGCGAAGCGTCGGGCCAGGACCAGGAACGCAACGCCCGCAACTTCTGCGGCACCGGCTATCAATACGCCCATCCACACCGCCCGTGACGGCAGCGCAATCGAGTGCCCTTGCAAACGCGCAAGCGGGATCCCAACCGCGGTGTACCCCAGAAACAAGAGGGACGAGGCGGTGATGTCACCGAAGGCAGGGCCCAGCGTCGACAGCAACGGCAAAAGTGCGCCGAATCCGAGCGCTGCACACAAAGCCGCGAGCACTGCGCGACGCTGTGTGATGCCGTCCGGAATCGTACCGGGACCATCACCGGCACCGCGAGCGGAGGCAGTCGAAACGACCATCATCCCGGCAAATACGAGTGCCGCCGCCACCACTTGAAGCGGACGAACCCGCTCTTGCAAAAACACGGTCGCAATTACGGCTGCAAACAGCGACCACCCCGAAACGATCGGCACCACGGCGAGCAGGCGTCCCGACGCAAAGGCCGTGAACATGCCGGTGTTGGCAATCATCCCGAAGACGACACACAGGCCAAGCAAACCCAGATTGCGGGGCGAGAAATCGCGCGGTCCCGAATCGATTACCAGACCAACTCCAGCCGCCAAAACCGCGCCGACAGCGAGCGCCCAAAACATGGCTCGACCGGCGCCGAGTGCCTTACCGATATTCGCGATGAACACGTTGGCCACCGCCCACGTGACACTCGTTCCCAACGCAAACAGAATTCCCAGGGACACGTATCAACGTTTGTACACCGGATTGCATCAGCTCGCACTGTGTCAATCAGACGACTGCTATCGCGCGGCGAGCAATCCCCTCGCGAAGAATTTCGAGCAAGGCCTCGGCGTTCTCGAAGTTCGCGTGATCGAGAAGGTGTTCCTTGCCCAAGCGATCTCGGAGCACGAGGTGAGGGACGCCGTCGAGCGTGCAGAGCGCGAGGCTGACGATTTCATCGAAATGCCAGTTCTGCAGCCCAAAGGCATCACGCGTGATAAAGCCCTCGTTCCCAACGACAAGCACACGGCGTCGGCGCGCGTTGTTCTTCTCCTCCGCGGTGGGTGTCGCCATGACGAGCGCGAACATCGTAAAAACCGCCATCAAACCAACTTCGTAGGGCATATCGCGGGTCCGAGCACCCGTGGCTGTCACGAAGCAGGTGATGCCTCCGAGCAACAGGGCGAGCGCACCCCAGATCCGAAATCGGCCGGAATCTTCGTCCCGTTCGAAAAATACCCGAACCCCCTCGGGCACCCTGCCCGCCTCCACGCTTATCAACGCTTCGACGTTCGTCATCCCAATAAATAGATCGAACGCTTTTCGAGAATCTGTAGCCCGTGTCCCAACCGCGACCCATCGTGCTACTGTCCGCCGACTTGGATGAAAACGGACGCCGACAAACCCGTCATCATCGTCAACCGTCGCGCCGGCGGAGGGCTCTCTGACGCGGGCTGGGCCCGATTGTCGACCGCTGTGGCAGATGGATTGGGTCCCTTCATCGCGAGGTCCACCGACCACCGGGGACATGCCACCCAACTCGCGCGAGAAGCTGCGGCTGCCGGTGCGCCCTTGGTCGTGGCCTTCGGAGGGGATGGCACCATCAACGAGGTCGCGAATGGTTTGCTCGGGACCCGGACGCCGCTTGGCATCATTCCGCGCGGCACGGGTGGCGATTTCAGACGCACCCTCGGCCTGCCCGAGGACGTTACCAAAGCGGCCGCCCACCTCAAAGTGGCGATCCCCCGGATGATTGACGCCGGGATCGTGAACCTTCTTGATCACGATGGAACGCCTATCGAACGCCACTTCGTGAACGTAAGCTCTGTCGGATTCTCAGCGGCGGTGGCCGATCGCGCAAACCGCAGTTCGAAGCGACTGGGAACCAAAGCGACCTTTCTGGGCGCGACGGTGCGTACGCTGCTTGGTACCGACAACGCCGATCTTGTGTTGCGGTTTGACGATCAACAACCCATGCGCCGGAAAGTCATGTTTGTGGCAATGGGCAACGGTCGTTACTTCGGCGGTGGCATGAAGGTTTGTCCGAAGGCCGATCTACAAAGCGGATTTCTGGACGTGGTGCTGGTTGGCGATCTCACACGACTCGACGTCATCCTCAAGAACAAGCGCCTTTACGACGGCACGCACCTCAACATGAAAGAAGTCTTTCACACGGCCGCGCGCAGGGTTCATATCGAAGCTGCCAATCCAGGGGAAAAGATTCTTGTCGAGCTCGACGGCGAAACGCCCGGGCAGCTGCCGGCGACATTCCATATTCTGCCGGGTGCGTTGGTGTTGCAGGCGTAAGAGCGCTCAGGCGGCGCGGCCGAGGAAGTGTTCACGCAGGTATTGAATCGTGGCGAAAAGCGTGTCGCTTTCTTCGCGGACGGTAAAACCAAGCTCGCGTCTCGCCTTGTCGGATGAGAAGTACCAAAAGTACTCACCTTGCTCGACGCTCTCCGGATCAATCGCGGGTGTGCGACCGATGGACTTGAGTACGGCGGATTGAACGCGACTCGCGAAATAGGGCCAGCGGCCTCGACCCTGAATCAATGGGCCCTTGATTTTGCTGAGGCGTTCAAGCCTTCCAAAGAATTCCTTGAGGGTCCAGTTCGGACCACCCAATAAATACTTTTCGCCCGGCCTGCCCTTGGCCATCGCGACCGGCAACACGGCTGCCACGTCCCGCACGTCAACAAGGTTGAGGCCACCGGGCGGACAAACGGGAATCTCTCGACCGAGAAAGAGCAGGACATCGCGTGTTGAGGAAAGGCGATCATCGCCCGGACCCAGCAGAAGACTGGGATTGACCGTCACAAGGTCAACCTTACCCGCACACTCCTTGATAGCGGTCTCTTCCTGAAACCGCTTGCTGCTGTAATACGGAAAGCGCCCAATGATGTCCATCGGCGGATCAAGCGTCTCATCGCCCATCGCATCCTTCTCACGGCTGACGGCAATCGTACCACTCGTTGAAACCAGGACGATGCGCACAACCCCGGCCGCAACCGCGGCCTGGCACAAGTGGCGCGTACCGGCCACGTGCACATCAAACATCTTGTGGGCATCATCCGACTTGCGCGAGACAAGGCCTGCGAGATGGTAGATCTGTTCGACGCCCTTGCACGCCCGTTTGCAGTCGGCGGGATCGGTGACCGAACCTATGATGACCTCGACGCCCAACGCCTCCAGGCGCGGCGTCGACGTTCGCGCCAAAACGCGAATATCGTCGGTGAGGCCATCCGCGCAAAGCTTTTCGACCAAATGTGTACCGAGAAATCCGGTTGCGCCGGTGATGAGAATCTTCATGGTCGTGCCTCGCGGGTAACGTTGCGCAAGCTATCCGGATCAACGGGGAAGGGTTTGCTGTCACGCAACCCAGCCACCACGCGCTCGACCAACAAGGCCGCGTGTGCCCACGCCTCTTGTTGTGGCATCCCCTCGGTTGCTGCCGTCAACATGTCGATGGAAAGGAAAGGACCGAAAACCACCTTGATATCGCGCGAACGCGGAACGGACTTGCCGACGGGCAAGGACGCGTGCGCACCTTCGATATAGGCAGGCAACACGCCCACACCCGAACGCAATGCCAGGTATCCGATGCTCGGGAGAAACGCCTTCATCACACCCGTTCGCGACCGCGTGCCCTCGGGAAATACCACCATCGACTTGCCGGAACGAAGCACATCCTCGGCTATCTCAAGGGACCGGCGAACCGAACCTGCTCGCTCCATCGCCACGAGGTTCGTGAAGTTTTCAAACCAGGCTCGTCGCCATCGCGTCGAAAAGAAGTAGTCCGCTGCGGCGAGCGACGCAAGGCCGCGACCAGCTTCGCCGAGTGCAACTTTCAAGGCACCCATGTCGAGATGCGAGGTGTGGTTCGATGCAACAATGAAGCTTTCGTTGCGCGGAACATGGGCGAAGCCCTTGACCTCGGTCTGCAAGATTGCCTTGTAAAAGGCGTTTTGGCCAATCCGCAAACCTGTTCGGCCCATACGCACAATGGGTGCGGGAACCTGAATTTCTTTCTTCTCGCCCGCTTCCTCGGTTGCCTTACCATTGAGGCTGGATGACTTTCGGGTTCCGCCAAGCGCACCACGGTTTGTGCGAACGATCTCAAGGAGACTTGCCACATCGGGCGCGCCCGTGAAGTCAACATCCGGTCTCACGCCCGCGCCGTCGGCATCGAGCGCTGCAGAAAGTTCGGAGTACATGAGGCTGTCGAAGCCGAGCAGATCCACCCGAGTTGAAAGCGAAATATCAGCTGAGGGCTTACCCGTTACGGTCGCAACGATGTTGATAAACCAGGCCGCGTCTCCGTCACGTGGCGCGGCACTTGCGGGCTGGGTGGCTGCAAGCTTTTCTTGAAGTATTCGTACCACGTCTCGACGTTTGACCTTCTTGGTCACCGTGCGAGGCAAATCTCCGTCCCAGAACTCGACGCCCTTTACCCGTTTCCAAAACGGAAGCGTTTGTGAAACGGTCTGAAAATGGCGCTCGATCCGCGCCCGGCGCTCTTCGTTTGACAGCGACGATTCGCGCTCATCGTCCACCACGACGGCGCAGGCAATGCGCTCACCCCGACCATCTGGAACACCGACCACCGAGAGTTCCTTGACGAACTCACAACCGCCATAAAGTTCCTCGAGCTCATCGGGATAAACGTTCTTGCCGTTGGCATCGACAATGATGTCTTTCAAACGACCGACAAGGAACAAATTGCCATCTTCGTCGAAGCGACCCAGATCGCCCGTGTGCAACCAGCCATCACGAATCGTCGCACGGGTTGCCGCTTCATCGCGCCAGTAACCCGCCATGACGTTGCGTCCCCGCGCGATGACCTCACCCACCCCTTTCTCATCGGGATCGGCGATCTTTACTTCGACGCCGATCAAGGGCTTGCCCGCAGAACCGGGTTTGGGTTTTTCATGGGGCGAGCTGACCGTCAACACCGGTGAGGACTCGGTGAGGCCATACCCCTCGAAGAAATCGAAGCCCATGCCCTGGAAGGTCTTGAGCACATCCGGCGGCAGCGCAGAGCCGCCGCTGATGAGATATCGAATGCGACCACCGAAACCATTGTGGACCGGCATGAACATCAGACCACCCAGGTTGATCCCGGTACGCGAACGCAACTCAAAGCTGAGATTGGCCAGTGCCTCGACGGCCTTGCCAAGCGCGACTGAACGATTCGAGAACTTGTTCAGTACACGGCGGCGCAACAGCTCCCAGAGGGCAGGCACACCGACAATGGCCGTGACATGCCCACGTTTCAATACGCGGTTGATTGAATCGCCATTCAGTTCGGAAACGTAAGAAATCTGGGCACCGCGCGACAACGGACAAAGAAATCCGCCAGAGAACTCGAAGGTATGGTGCAAAGGCAACACGGACAACACACCGTCGGTGACGCCGAAGTCGAAGATGCGCAGCAACTCCGACACCATGAAGGTGAGGTTGCGATGGGTCAGCATCACACCCTTGGGGCTACCCGTGGTACCCGAGGTGAAGATCAAGGAGGCAATCGCGTCGGAATCGCTTACCCGAGGGAAGCGCGCGATGCGTTCATTCTCGACGTCAACGCTTTCGATCGCGAACACGTCGGGAAGCGTCCAGAGTTTTGTTGCGAGCTTGGCTTTGGAAAGCGCGGCCGCAAGGCCACTATGTTTGGCCGCCAGATCTTCCCCGATGATGAGGCCCACGGCTTCGCTTGCGCGCGCGATGTTCACGATCTCGTCAAGGGTCGACTCGTGCGAGATAGGGACAACCGTGGCACCCGCCTTCAAGATACCGAAGTACGCCATCCCCCACTCCGGGGCGTTCTTCGCAAACAACATCACGCGATCGGACTGAGCGACGTTGTTCCCCACGAGGAAGGCGCCAGCACGGCAGGCAAGCTCCTTGACGTTGTCGTACGTATAGCTTTCTTCGCGGCCATCCCGATCCATGCGCATCGCAACCCGCGTCGCATGCAGCTTGGCGGTGGTATCAAAAAGCTCAAGCATGTCCCTGTAGGCGTAGACGCTCTTGGGACGCGCAGCGTAGGTCTGATCCAATTCTGGCAAGACCCACTTCTGCAGGCCCGGGAAATGGACGTTCATGAAATAGTCGTACCAGTCGAGATCTTCCGGCGACCAGTCGAGAAGTTTCCGATCCGACTCGGGAAGCCGATCGCGAACCCCGCGAATGTTGTCGGCGCGGAACACGTATTCGTTGTCGTGGATGAAGGGTCGGAACAGATCAACGTTCAATTGCGCCTCGTCGGCGACGCGCTTGACATTGTCGACGCTGTTTTTCATCCGATCGATGAGCGTGCCGAAACGGCCACCACCCCAGGAAGGGCGTACCGACGAAAGCGTCGACGAGATCTTGCCGGTGATCTTCTGGAACATCGGCAAGGACCAACGCTTGTATTCGTCGTCTTCAACCGAACGCAGTTCCATTCGTGCCACAAGGTCATTGAAGAACTTGTTTCCAACTTCCTTGACTTGTAGGCGCTGTCGCTTGTAAAGGCCCGTGATGGTCGTGACACGATCCATGCGGGACGGATTGAGGTCGCCGCTAGATAGTTGAAAGACCAACTTTGGTTGCTCGACACAAAGCTGCGCCGCGACCATCAACATGGCGGCCGCAACGTGATCCACCGGGACAATGTCCAGGATCAGGCGCTTCCGGGCCGGCAACATGTGTTGGCCCTTGAGGCTCAGAAATACGAGTGGCGCGGACGTCGTGAAGCCTTCGTTCCAGCCCGGAAAGGGATAGGACAGCGAGCTTTCCACAATCGCCGGACGTACGATCGCGCGTGCGATGTCCGTTTCACGAGCGACCAGCTGATCGCCCATGCTCTTCGTGTAAGTGTAGATGTTCGGCCAGCCCCATTCGGCTGCACGCGCCATCCCGCGCTCGGTAGATTCGTTGCGGACCCAGTCCTTGCGCTCACGTGCAATTCCGAGCCGCAAGGTGGACTCATCATCGGGATCGCGACCCTGCTCGAGCAAGCGTTCGCGAGCCTTGATGCGCAATCGTGCTGAAACCGTCGCGTCGGTTGATTGAGCGCGCACTTCAAGGGCTATCCGCTCGACGTCTTTAATCTCTTGTTCGACTGAAAACTGGGTACCCGGCATCTCCGCATGTCGCGGAAAATAACCGTCGAGTTCTTCGTCCTCCCAAACTTCGCCGGAGCGATTGCCCGCAACGAAACAGGTGCTGGTATGCAGCAAGGCGGGACGGCGCATGCGCTTGACGAACGCGATGACATTTTTCGTTCCGCCAACGTTGGTGCGAATCGCAGATTCAATCGGTGGGTTGAAAGTCACTCGCCCCGACGAGTTGATAATCACGTCGATGTCCTTGGCAACCTTCTCGGCCTCTTCCGCCGTCATGCCGAGGTGTTCCTCGCAGATATCGCCATCCACGACGCGAACCTTGTCGCGCACGAACGCCTCGAAGGCTTCCTTGGTCGAATACTTTGCTCGCAGGGGATCAAAAACGGGAGAGCGAATTACGCTGTTCCAGAAGCGAGATTCGCTATCGGTCCCGGTTCCGCGTCGAACCATCACGTAGACCCGCGCCACCTGCGGGAATCGCTGCAAAAGCATCCCGAGCGCGACCTTGCCGACGAAGCCGGTGGCACCGATGATGAAGACTTTTCGCCCGTTGTAGATCTCCGATGCCGAAAGCGTCGATGGGGCGGCTGCGGCACCTGACCCGTGACCGTTCTTCCCACGGCCTGTTGGTTTCTTGTTGTCGTGCCTCACTCGACGTCCACCATGACGATTGGCGGGTGGTGCAACATACTGATGTCGGGATTGGGCCCGACATGGCTGCGCGCCATCGCAATGGCCTCGGTCAAAGAATCGGCTCTATCCCAGCCCAACATTGCGGGGACGTGCGCATTTTCGGCGCCGGCCACGATAACCTTGCCTACGTGCTGACGACCATTCTCACCCCAGTACCACATGAAGAAGGGGTGCGCACCGTGGTACGCATTGCCCCGACGGTACATCTCGATGTAGCTCGGATTCCGGGCGAACTCTTCTTCGTACTTTGCGCGCAAGACATCGGCATCCCGAGTCTCTGGCAACAGGCGATTGAAGAACTCAATGTAGCTCGGATGGTGCTTGTGGTCGAACTTGTCGTAACACGGGTGGGTCAAGATCAACACCCCACCCTTCTTCAAGAGCGGCTTGCCGCGGTAGAAGTTGTGGAAGTAACCCAGCCCCATCACCTGAACCAAAAGCGGGTTCAAAATCGAGTTGACGTTGTAGGGGGAGATGAACGGCACGCCACAGATGACGATGTCGCTCTGCCCGCGAACGTTGACCATGTACTGCTCGAAATTCTTTTCGATGATCTTCGAGTGAACCGCCTGGGTCTCGCCCGCGTGACACGCAACCAGTTGGTACTGCGCTGGAATGTTGTGAAACAACGTTCGCTTGGCACCCGATGGCATCTTGGACAGCGCCCAGCGCGTAGCCTCGAGCTTTAACCGGTCGGTCTCGCTAAAATCGTCCTCGTTCTTTGTCAAAAACGACATCTGAGGGCCGAACATCCGGTTATTGAGCGCCGTTTCGATATGAAAGATCTTCATATTCGACTGCACGATGGCGCCCATGCGCTCGACCTTCTTGTTGAGCATCGACTTCGCCGGATCCATGTAGCTGTCCGACGCACGAATTGTGTGCGGCTCGTGGTGCGCGCGCAGACTCTCGTAGTCGCACAGACCAACCGTGACCGACTTGTGGCCACCGTCCATCGGTACGAGGTTGATATTCACGTAGATGAGCAGATCGCTTTCCACGGCGCGACGGTTAATGTTGACGACCTCGTTATGGTTCGTCTTGCCGAGGTGAACCATGCCGTCCGGATCTTCGGCGTCATGGTTGTAAAAGCGATCCGGGTAGTAGGCATCGAAGATCTTGCGACCCAGCATGCGTTTCATCTCGGGGCCGGTCATGCGGCGGTGCAGCGAGTTGGCAACGATGATGTGCACGTCATCGACACCGTTGGCATCAAGCAGCTCGAGCAAGATTTCGACGATGGTCTGGCGGATGTCCGGGGTCACCATCGGAGGCAAAGGCAGGCTGATGTCGTCGACGGCAATTGTGACACGCATCCCGGGATACAGTTGCGCGTACAGCGGATCGGCGCCGAGTGGATGGTTCAGTGCATACCGAACGGCAGCGCCGGGATTGGCAAGCCCTTCAAGCGGCGGCTTCGGATAGATGACGCGGGTGCCAATCGGCAGATCTTCCACCAATAGGTCTTCCCCGGAAAACATCACACGGGGCGCCGAGTTGGTGTCGATGTATACGACCTGGTCGTCTTCCTTCTTGCGGGGCGAGGGTCCGCGCGTCGCGGTCCTGACGGGTACCTTTGCGGGAACGGTTCGTTTGGGCATTGCGATTCTTTTGCGGGATGGAGCGCTGTACTAGCGCAGGTCGAGGATGGGCCAGTCGTGTTGCATCGCCGTGTTTCGAAGACGGTAGTCAGGATTCACGGCTGCGGGATGACCCACCACGGACAACATGGGCAGATCGCTCATGCTGTCGGAATAAGCAAAACAGTCAGAAAGATTGAGGCCTTCTTTCTCGGCATAGGTGCGCATCCAGCTGGCCTTCGTTGCTGCTGCCATCACGGGCGGTCGAAGCCGGCCCGTCGCACGACCATCGACGAACTCGAGGTGGTTGCAAACGTGGTGGTCGAAACCCAGGTGCCGGATGAGCGGCATGACCGTGAAGTCGATTGCACCCGTCACCAATACCTGTCGAAGGCCCAGGCGCTTGGACTTGTCGACAAGTTCATACGCGCCCGGAAAGATGGCGTCCTTGAGAACGTTTTGGAACAATTCCTCGGAGAGATAACGCAGGCGGTCTTCGGACTCGCCCTTGTAGTAGCGGAAGAACACATCGTTGAACATCCGACGACTATAGGTATCGGCCGCCATGAACATGGGTACCGATACCGCCGCCGTAATGGTACGCGTCAAGCTGCGCCACAGACCCTGCTGATTGCGGGCGGTGTGGGCAAACACATGCACCAGGTTCGTTCGGACCAGGGTGCCATCTAGATCGTAAAACGCGGCCGCAGCCATGGCTGAAAAGTTGCCAGCGTATAACACGAAATACGGCCGTTGGGCGCCTGGCTGAACTCAAACCTGCGAAAACGTACAGCGGCGACTCGTCGCGTCAGGTCTCCCGCGACTCGGCGTCTCCCCCAACCTTTTCATCCGGCATCAACCGACCGAGCAGGGTTAGCTTTTGCCAGATTTTTCGCGACAACCCATTGGTCAGGTTTTCGATTTGATCGACGGCGCGGAGGATCTCGGGGTCGGTAAAGTGCTGCGCCCAGAGCGCGCCAATCTTGCTCAAGACGGAGAGCAGGTCGGAACAGTAGTCGAGGTATCGGCCAAGCTGAAACGCGGACAAATCGAGCGGGTGGGAAAACTGGGTGTCCGGACCCCTGTGGACAAGTCGCTCCGGGTCCTTGGCGAGCTGGTGCATGTCGACAAGGTGAGCGAGCGACCGCAATTGGTGCAGCACCGCGAGCGCCTTGCCGCGACGCCACCGGTTTTCGAGGTTCACGAGCGACCAGATGAAGGCGCCGATGAACACGATGCTGCCAAGCGCGGGTTCCAAAAACTGAATAAAACCTTCCACGTCCTCCGCATGCAAGCGAAGCTGGAAATGGGTGAGGATGTAAAACACGATCCCCGCGATGCCGACCAACAACAGGACATTGATGCCACGCAAGGCCCAATTCGGGCGGCTCAGCTTCCGTATCAACCCGTCGGCAGATTCGGCCTCGACGCGTACCTTCTCGGCAACCCCGATGAGGCCCGCTCCCGGAAAGCGGGCACCGATGCGATCACGCAACCGCTCGGCGGTGCGAATAATGTGTTGCGATTCAATCATGTAGGAGATCTAGGTCAAAAGAGGCGCGTCTTCTTGCTCGAAGCATTGCTGATCGATTGGCCGGTCGCCTTCGCTGCCCTGGGTTGCGTTCTTTTTCGCCTTGTGTTCGCGGATAATGCTGCCGAGGATCGACACGGCGATCTCTGCAGGAGTCTCTGCACCGATGTTCACGCCAACCGGCGCCTCCACCTTTTGCATCGCCTCCTCGGCGACACCCCGAGCCATCAAACGCTTCCACATTTGCTGGCGCTTGAGGCGGCTACAAATAAGCCCGATGTAACCGGGGAACCGTTGCACACACTGGAATAACACCTCTGTGTCGATCTGGTGCGAATACCCGAGTAGCAAGACTTGCGAATAGATGGACAGATCAGCGTTCGGGAAAAATTCTTCGGGTCTCGCAACATGCAGACCGCGTGCACCCGAAAAACGCTCAGGTGTGGCGAACTCGGCCCGGTCATCCAGCACCGAATAAACATACTCAAGCTGGTCGCAAAGGCGCGCCACCTCAAGGGCCACGTGGCCCCCTCCGCAAAGCAACAAATGCGGCCGGGCGCTCATGATCTCAACCAAAATGTCCACCGTTCCACCACACAGGCTATCCAACCCGCCCTGCTTGAAAAACGCAAGGTCGAATCTCTGTGTGGCGTTTCGACCTTCCTTTAAACACCTGAGGGCCAGATCACGGGTGCGCACTTCAAGGCCCGCACCCCCGACAGTCCCGAACTGCGTTCCATCGGGCTGCACGATCATCTTTGCGCCGACTCGACCTGGCACGCTGCCACGGGCAGCAATCACGGTACACAGGGCGAATGCCCTGCCATCGTCGAGTAACTCGGTCACTCGATGCATGACCTTGCGCGATACTTCCATGTCTCCGTTAGCGCTCAGATTTTGCCTGACGGCTCATTTGAAGCAAGCGTTGGTAATCGTCCGGACTGTCCATGTCGGAGATTAGCCCCGGGTCATCACTTGCAATGTAGGACACACGGGTCGGAATGGCATTGAGCACCGTCCGTGCAGAGCCGTCCACTGACAAAGCCAGGAACTCGGGCAGAAGTCGGCTAGACACGGCGACCGGGTGTCCGCGCCTTCCATCGACGGAATAGGCCACGATGTCGATGTCGGCGGGGCGCTGCTCAAAATGCCGCAGCAGGGTTTGTACGTGCGCGGCCGACACAAGTGGGTAATCCACAGGGAAGATGAGGAAACCGTCGGATTGCTTCGGCAGAACCGAAAGACCCACGAGCAAGGAACTGGTTTGACCACGTTCCCGGTCTGGATTGACGACGACACGATGTTCGCGCAACGAGACGCGATCGGTGACCGCCGCATGCTCGGAACCCAGAACAACAATAGCCGGTGCAGCGCCGCCGCCCTTGCAAGCCGTCAATACGCGTTCGAGACAGGTTGCGCTGTTGAACGGCAGCAACGCCTTGAGCGTTCCCATACGCCTGGAAGCGCCCGCAGCAAGTATGATCGGAACCACCATACGCAGCACGATACATGAAGGTGGTGCGTATGGGTCACCTGGCTCCCAACACCCTCAACCCGCGATGCGCACCTTGATCACCTCGATCTCGCGTTCGCAACGTTCCAAGCGGTCGCGAACATCAAGGCGCGTCTGTAGCAATTCCTTCACATCCTCCATCGTGCCGCGCAACTGATTGACGGCTGTCGCGGTACGGATCTCCGACTCGGAAAGGCGACCATTCACGCGGTTGGTCTGTTCCTCAATCCGCGCGTTGGTTTGGTCAAGCCGTGCGTTCGTTTGGTCAAGCCGCGCGTTTGTCTGATCAATACGATCGTTGGTGCCGCGCACAGCGTCTCGAATATCTTTGAGGATTTCGGTGGTCAGGTCGTTGTTTTCCATTCCCACGTTGTCGATTGTACCTTCCCCCGAGTTGCGTGCCAATCGGCACCACGCGTCATGGCATCTCTGTCGAGGTACCATCCGGTTGACGGCGAGAATCTATTACCAATAGACTGCGCGCCTCATGAGCCCGCCTACGACTGTTCAAGGGGTCCTTCCCGTCCTACATCTGACCTACAACGCCGACGGGACCATCTCCGATTCCGATCTGGCCGCTGGCATTGAATGGACCTTCGCCAACGAGGCCGACGGTTGCTGCCTTGCGATGGTCACCGATTTATTTCGGCTCACGTTCGCTGAGCGCATCGCCCTCAATCATCGGGTTATGGAATGCGTGGCCGGGCGCGGCCCCGTCGTGGTCAGCGTGGGCGCCGAATCATCAGCCCAGGCCGTTCTCTACGCGCGGGAGGCAGAATCCGCCGGAGCAAGTGCCGTCATGGTCATCCCACCGTTGACGAGCGCCCCGGGCGAGGACGCTACCGAAAGCTACTTCCGGAGCATCGTGGAAGCCACCGCGTTGCCACTCATCATCCAGGACGCCTCAGGCTACGTTGGCCGACCGCTATCGCTACCCATGCAATTGCGACTTTTTGCACAATATGGCGCCGACAAGATCCTCTTCAAGCCTGAAACCAACCCCATCGGCCCAACCGTGTCACGCCTGATCCAAGAAACCGGAGGCACGGCACGCATTTTTGAAGGCTCCGGTGGACTGCACCTCGTCGAAACCTATCGTCGCGGGCTGACCGGAGTCATGCCAGGAAGCGACTTGATTGATGGCATCGTGGCGTTATGGCGAGCGCTTCGACGGGGTGACGAGGCAAACATCTATCGTTTGTACCTGCCCATTGCTGGCCTTATCACCCTGCAAGCGCAGGCGGGGATTGATGGCTTCATGACGATCGAACGCTACATCCTCAAACAACGAGGCGTCTTTTCGAGCGCTGCATCCCGGCCACCCATCTCATTCGAACCGGACGCGATCCATCGCATGGAGGTCGATCGGTTGTTGGTGTTGATGCTCGATGCCATCCAATCGATCTCGGCGTCGTGAAAGAAATTCATCGCATGCCCAAAATCCCGAACCTGCTTCGATTCACTTTCATCTCGACGATTTCGTTCGCTGTGAGCACCCATACCCTGTCCTTCGCCGGCGACGACCAGGGATGGAAGGTCCAGTCACCTGACAGGGGGCTGACGGTCGAAATCAAGCACAACAACGTTGATCGAATCCTCGTATACCAGATCAACGCGGGCGACAATCCGGTTGTGCTGCCGTCCAACCTGGGGATATTGATGCCGGGCGCAGGCGGTGACTTCGCACATGATCTCTCCTTTGTTGACGCAAAAACGCGCACCGTCGCGGAAGCATATGAGCAGCCCACCGGAAAACGCCGTTTTCGCAAGAGCGAAAGCCATGAACTGTCGTTGACTTTCAAAACCAAGCGCAACACAAAGTTCCAGATCGTTTTTCGCGCCTCAAACGACGGCGTCGGATTCCGTTACGTTTTCCCGGGCAAGGGGAAGCGTCGTATCAACAAAGAGTTGACCCAGTTTCGCCTCGATGAAAAGAGTCGCGGGTGGCTTCATCCCTACGATCCTGACTATGAGAAAACCTATCCCGAAACAAGCATGATTGAAGCACCCGCAAAGGTTGGGTTTCCGGCATTGTTCAAAACCCCTGCAACTTGGGTGCTGGTTACCGAAGCCGCCGTATTCGGAGACTACGCCGGGGGGCATCTTGAACGGGGCGAGGCCTCGGGAGCGTTCAACGTCACACTTCCGCAGGCATCCGTTGAAAGCCGACTTCCCTGGTCGACCCCCTGGCGTGTCGTCATCGTCGGTCGCGACCACGACGTTGGCTTGAAAACGATCGTCGAATCAACCTTGGTCGATGATCTCAACCCGGCCAACGAGATCGGAAACACGAATTGGATTCGACCAGGCCCGTCCGCGTTTGCATGGTGGTCGGACAACGCTGCCAACACCGAGCGAAGCCGAATCCAGCCCTTTGTCGACATGGCATCGACCATGAATTGGACCTGGATCGAATTCGACACCGGCCTCATCACGGATCCCTACCCTCCCAAATACATCGCGACCGACGAATGGATGAAGCTCAAATGGCCAGGGGAATTCGTACGCGACGCGACCAAACGAGGCCTACATGTTTACGCGTGGGATCACTGGAAAAATCTCGACACACCAGCAAAACGCGATCGCTATTTTTCCCACTTGAACAAGCTGGGTATCGAAGGCATCAAAATTGATTTCATGGATGGCGATCTGCAATCCACGATGCAATGGTATGACGATACGACACGCGACTGTGCCAAACACAAACTGATGGTCAGCTTTCACGGCGCCACCATTCCGAGGGGCCAACAACGGCGATGGCCGCACGTCATGACCTGGGAAGCCGTCATGGGCGCCGAGTTCTACCAGCTCCGCGACCAGAACAACTTTCCGACGCCCGTTCACAACACAACCCTGCCCTTCACTCGCAATGCCATCGGCCCCATGGACTATACGGGTGTCACCTTCAGCGAAGCCCGCAGAACCACCTCCAACGCACATGAGTTGGCGCTGGCGGTCGTGTTCGAATCGGCGTGGCAAAATTTTTCCGACAAGCCAGAAAGTTACCTGTCGAGTGTGGGACGGCCTTTCTTGGAGGCAATCCCCGCAGCGTGGGACGAAACGCGATTGATCGCAGGCGCGCCGGGTGATTTTGTTGCGATAGCCCGTCGCCGCAGCAACCTTTGGTACGTCGGCGTTATCTCGGCCGGACCCGCTCGCACGCTGAACCTTCCCGTCAATTTCCTTCTACCCGAATCGATGCAAGTTATTGTGTACGAGGATGACGAACGCGGAGCGCTTGTCGCAAAAACGCGCAGCATTTCGGGCCGTGCCGGATGGAAGGTTTCCCTTCGCGCCAATGGTGGCGCTGCATTTCGAGTTGAACAAAAAGTCCGATAGCAATGACCATGAAAAAACGACGCAGTCACGAATGGTTCTACGGTCGAGATGAGCTGGGATTTCAGCATCGCGGCGCATTGCGGTCGATCGGCATCGACATGGACGCCTACAAGGGGCAACCCATCATCGGCATTGCGAACTCATGGTCAGAGTTCAACAACTGCAACCTGACCCTGCGCGACGTTGCAGAAGAGGTCAAGGTCGGCGTCAGAGAGGCCGGCGGCATCCCCATTGAATTTCCTACCATCAGTCTTGGCGAAGAACTGATGAAACCCACAGCGATGTTGTACCGAAACCTGATGGCCATCGAAGTCGAGGAGAACCTGCGCAGTTACCCCGTCGATGGCGTGGTACTGTTGTGCAACTGCGACAAGACGGTTCCAGCCCAGTTGATGGGCGCCGCAAGTGCCAACCTTCCAGCAATACAGCTGAATGGGGGTCCAAAGCCGGCCGGGGTGTGGCAAGGCAAACGACTTGGCAGCGGGACTGATCTTTGGAAGTTGTGGGACAACGTTCGCTCCGGCAGTCTGCCGCAGGCATCGTTCCACGAGATCGAGAAACAACTGTCGTGTGGACCGGGCGCATGCAATGTCATGGGTACAGCGTCCACGATGAACGCCATCAGCGAGGCGCTGGGGATGATGCCCGCGGGATTCAGCACCATGCCCGTGGGATCGCCGGAGCGTGCGGCGGGCGCTCGCCACGCCGGCATCCGGATCGTCGAAATGGTTGATGAAAATTTGTGCCCGTCCGACGTGATGACGCGTGAGGCATTCGACAATGCGATATCCGTGTTACTCGCGCTCGGCGGCTCGACCAATGCAATCATCCACCTGTTGGCCATCGCCGGACGGCTGGGATTGAATCTAACCCTTGATCGATTTGACACGTTGTCGCGGGATATCCCGTGCGTGGCCGACGTCCAGCCCGCCGGAACACACCTTATCGACGAGTTCCATGCGGCCGGCGGGGTGCCCGCCGTCATGACGCGAATCGCAGATCATCTGAACCTCGCCGCTGTCACCTTGTCGGGAAGCTCGTGGAGCGCGGTGTTGTCGGACGTTCGCGTCCACAACGATACGGTGATACGTCCGGTGGATACCGCGGTGGCCCTGCCACCAACGCTGGCCATCCTGCGTGGAAATCTCGCTCCGTCCGGCGCCGTCATCAAGGTGGCGGCCGCTTCGCCTGGTTTGCTCAAGCATTCCGGACCGGCACTGGTTTTCGACAGTTACGACGAGATGCTCCGCGACATCGACGATCCCGCTCTGGAAGTCACAGCCGACACGGTCCTTGTGTTGCGCAACGCCGGACCGCGCGGCGCCTGTGGAATGCCGGAATGGGGCATGCTGCCAGTACCAAAAAAACTTCAGGCGGCAGGCGTGCGCGACATGGTCCGCATTTCGGATGCTCGAATGAGCGGAACAAGCTTCGGAACCGTCGTGCTACACATTGCCCCTGAAGCGGCCGTCGGTGGACCGCTTGCGTTGGTGCAAACGGGCGACCGAATCACGCTCGACGTGGAAAGGCGCACACTCACACTGGAGGTAGATCCATCCACGTTGGAGACCCGGGCAAAGTCCTGGAAAGCGCCGACATCGCCTCACCTTCGCGGGTATCCCAGGCTGTACCTTGATCAGGTTTTACAGGCCGATGAAGGCTGTGACCTCGAATTCCTGCGGCCGCGCACCAAGGAAGCGCTCAAATTCGTACCACCCCTTGTCGGTCGATCCTGAACCCTGTCAGCGCACGGCAATCTGTACGGATCGACCGGGGGGCGAGGACCATCGCAATGCCAAAGCCTTGCGACCATGAACATCCGCCGCAACGAAAGACGATGCAAACAAGCGGGCCGCGATTGCGCGACCATTTCCAGTCAGCATCTGCTCCTGCACCCAGGCAGCATCCGCTGGGCTCTTCTTCAGTTCTTCAACGACCGCCTGCACAGTTGCCTCATCACCCGCTGATGCTGCGGCCGCGCGCACGCGCACACTGGCATCGGACTTTGCACCGACCAGCAACGCCTTCGCGGCAGGATCGGTTCGACCCGACAATGCCAGCGCGGTCGCTATCCGAATGCGAACGTCATCTCTCTTCAGCATTTTTCCAAGAAAATCTGCCGACTCGACGCTTGTGAGACGACCCAGTTCCGCCGCAACACCTTCAAACGCTTCCGGCGTCTTTTCCTTCCACAAAAGGAAGAGCTGAGAGATCGCTGCATCGCCAGCGGAGCGAACGAGACCAGCCGCTGCTGCACGACGCACCAACGGCGACGCATGTTTCAAGAAGGGCGTGAGCGCGAACAAAACTTTGCGACCCCGTTCCGGTCGCGACCACCCTTCGATCGCTGCCGCGAGGATCGCCGGCGTTGTCGACTCGAGTAGTTTTTTCAGCGCCTCCACTGCGGGGGCCGATTCGATGGAGCCGAGCACACGCATCGCGGACACACGAATCGGCGCCTTCTCGGCGTTGT
>JAYUPZ010000027.1:0-2423 GCA_043759805.1 Myxococcales bacterium
TTGCTGCGTGCATAGGTCAACAAAACCGCCATCGTGACCTTCAGCATGTAATACGCGGTAGAAAACCCACGAATGCTACTGGCACCACCTTGACGTGCCTGCATTTGTACGGGGATTTCGAGGACCTTCAATCCGGCCGCACGCGCGATCGCCAGCGACTCGGGCTCGGGGAAATCGTAGGGATAGTTGTCGTCGAAAAGATCGAGCGCGCGACGACCGTAGACGCGAAAACCGGAGGTCGGATCCGCCACGTCCAAATGAACAAACGTTCGCAGGACAAACGATAGCCAACTGATCCCGATACGGCGAAGCGCTGTGGTCTTCCACTCCGCATCGCGGGCTGAACCAATAAAACGCGATCCGATCACAAGGTCGGGCGGATCTGGCAGATCGAGCGCTGCCAGCAAATTTGGGATCTCCGACGGTGGATGTTGCCCGTCACCATCCACCTGCAACGCGCAATCGTAACCCTGGCGCGCCGCGAGCCGCAAGCCGGTTTGCACGGCGCCACCGATGCCCAGGTTTCGTCGCAACCGTGCCACACGAACGCCGCGGCGACGGGCAACTTCCGAGGTGCGATCGACCGAGCCGTCGTCCACCACCAGAATGTCGATTTCGTGGGTTTCGGAAAGCGGTCGCAAGCTCTCCTCGAAACGATCCAGCAACGCGGGGAGCGAGGCTTCTTCGTTGAGACAGGGAACGACGATGAGGGCTTTGCGCCTGGCCATGGTTGGGCGGCCCACTATACCCAAGCCTTGAGCAAACTGCGCGAAGCTCGACAACGGGACCAGGATGGTGTCCCATAAGGAACGATCATGGCCACAGAACGGACCTCACGATACCTCCTGAAAAGCCTCCTTTGGGGGGGACTCTTGTTGTTCCCGGCGTCGAATGCCGCAGCACGGGACAAAGCCCATGTTGCCCCGGAGCCCGAATCTGCAAGCTGGCTGGGCGAGAAAATGCCACTGCCGTTGACGGTTGAAACCGCGGCTGACCTTGCCATCAAGACCACCGCCGAGCGTCAGTATCTGATTTTCAACCTCCTCGCTGGCGGCAAGGTCGCCTGGCAAGGCGGCGATTTCACTACCGCTGCGACCAAGTGGGAACAGTTGCTGGCAGTTCCGGACCTCCCCTCGGACATCGCCCGGGTTGTCAAACCGGCCGCGGTCGAGGCGCGTCGAAGATCCGGAGGTCAGCCGGCAAGCACTGTTGTCGTTCCCCCCCACGATGCGACTGTCGATACAGAGGATACGAAATCCGTCGAAAAGATTTCACTTAACGGTGCGGCCGCCGCCAGAGCCTCGGTTTCGGGAACGGTGACCGGCGGCGGCAAGATGGGACCCGGTGGCGCGGTACTTTGGCTGATACGCAAGGATGGCAAGACGCCTAAACCCAAGCCCCTGCGTGGGCGATTCATGGAACAGCTCGACAAGGATTTCGTCCCCCACATTCTTCCGGTAACGACTGGCACGACTGTCGGATTCCGCAACCAGGATCCGATTTACCACAACGTGTTTTCGGTCAACCGACCGAACGATTTCGACAGCGGCCTTTTCAAACAAGGCAGTGCGTATGACAAAAAGTTCGACAAACCGGGAGCGGTCCAGATCCTGTGCAACATCCATTCATCAATGTTGGCCTATGTTGTCGTACTCGATAGCCCGTGGTACGGAACAAGCAAACGCAACGGCGAGTTTTCCATCCGCGGCGTGCCCCCGGGTGACTACGAAATGCTCGCGTGGCACGAGGCCTCGTCCAACATGAACCGCATTCCGGTTTCCGTCGGCAGTGAAGGCGTCAAAGGTCTATCGGTTCGAGTGGGCGGCGATCGCAACGCCCCCACCTTCGTACCGGATAAGTATGGCAAGCCACGCCAGAGCCAACTCGGCTACTGAGCGTTTGCGCGGGTTAGCCTTGTAATTCCACCAGTGACTGCTTGACCGCGTCGGAATGTCCGGCAGCTTTGACCTTGGTCCAGTACCGGGCAATCTTGCCCGAAGGATCGATGAGCGCCGTGGAACGAATCACGCCCATGGAAACCTTGCCGTAGTTGTTTTTTTCACCCCATGCGCCGTATTTTTCGATCACCTTGTGGTCGGGATCGCAAAGCAGATCGATTTTGAGGGCGTGCTTCTTGATGAACTTTTGGTGGCTGACCGCATCGTTCGGGCTACACCCCAAAACCTTCACGCCGAGCTTCTCGAACGCCTTGATGCCTGCCGTGAAATCACAAGCCTGGATGGTGCATCCGGGCGTATCGTCGTTCGGATAGAAATACAGAACCAGCCACTGGCCTTCAAAATCCGAGAGCTTGACCGTCTTGCCATCCTGGTCTTTCAGGGAAAAGGCTGGGGCTTTCTTTCCGGCTTCGATCGTCATGGGAAAAAGCGTAGCATCCGTTTAACGTTTTGAATGCCGCACAT
>JAYUPZ010000028.1:0-5185 GCA_043759805.1 Myxococcales bacterium
GACTGAAGGCACCTGAATGGGGAACGGCCCATGGCCTCGACGAGGCCCGCACGATTGCGAAGCGGATCGGATTTCCGGTGATGGTGCGTCCGTCCTACGTTTTGGGTGGCCGCGCGATGGAGACGGTCTACAGCGAGGCGGATCTTGAACACTTCGTACACAAGGCCATGGAAGCGTCACGACGCGAATCTCTCGCGGGCAGCGGCGGCGATGATGATGCACCCATCCTCATCGATCAATTCCTCCACGACGCTGTCGAGGTTGACGTCGACGTCGTGTGTGACGGCACGGACGTCGTAATTGGTGGCGTGATGGAGCACATCGAGGAGGCCGGCATTCACTCAGGTGATTCAGCCTGCGTGTTGCCGCCTCACTCGCTGCATCCCGATGTAATCAGCGAAATCAAACGGCAGGCGCGCGAGCTGGCTCTTGAGCTTGAGGTCAAAGGCCTCATGAATGTTCAGTTCGCCGTTCCCCGTGGTACGCAAGATGTGTACATCATCGAGGTTAATCCGCGCGCGTCGCGCACGGTTCCCTTTGTATCCAAGGTGACCGGGGTTCCCTTCGCCAAGGTCGCAGCCCGCATCGCGATTGGTATTACGCTCAAGGAGATGGGCATCAAGGAAGTCATTCCCAAACACGTTGCGGTCAAGGAAGCGGTGTTCCCCTTCGTAAAGTTCCCGGGCGTCGACACCCTGCTCGGACCGGAGATGCGATCAACCGGAGAGGTAATGGGCATCGACACCAGCTTCGAGATGGCCTTTGGAAAGAGTCAGCTCGGTGCCAACGTGAAACTGCCGTACGATTGCGCACCAGGCCTCGTCTTCATATCGGTCCACGATCGCGACAAGGCGGCTGCGGTCAAATTGGCAGCCGATCTGGTGGCCATGGGCTTTGGCATCATCGCCACCGGGGGAACCCACGCCGCGATTGTTGCCGGGGGAACCCCCTGTGAGTACGTTAACAAAGTGCGGGAGGGTCGACCCCACTGCGTCGATCGCCTGAGCGACGGCAAGGTACAACTGGTCATCAACACCACGCAGGGTGCCGAGGCCATTCGGGACTCATTCTCCCTCCGGCGCGGTGCCCTGATGAAGGGGATCCCTTATTTCACCACGCTTTCCGCGGCCAAGGCGGTCGTGGGTGCGCTTGGCAAGCTTCGATCGGGTAAGTTAGAGGTCTGCTCTGTGCAGGAATTTCACGAACGCCAGCTTTCCTGACAAGGTTGGTCCTCCATGTCCACTCGATATCCAATGACCCCTCAGGGATTGCAAAACCTGAGAGACGAACTGAAGCAACTGCGCGAGGTGGAACGCTTTAAAAACGTTCGCGACATCGAAGAAGCGCGTGCTCACGGTGATCTGAAAGAGAACGCCGAGTACCATGCAGCGAAGGAACGTCAGGGTTTCATCGAGGGTCGCTCGCGCGAGATCGACAGCATCATCGCCCAGTCCGATGTCATTGACCCAACCAAGTTGAGTGGCACGCGCGTCGTTTTTGGCGCCACGGTTGAACTTGTCGACACCGAATCGGAAGAAAAAGTGACCTACATGATCGTGGGCGAGCACGAAGGCAACATCAAAGAAGGCCGCCTCTCGGTTTCAGCGCCGCTTGCCCGCGCCCTCATCGGCAAGGACGAGGGCGACACAGCTGTGTTGCGCATGGGAAAATCCTCGCGCGAGTTTCAGATCACGACAGTACGCTTCATTGCCCGCTCGTAGCGCCCCGGAACTGACGTGTTAGCCATCACCCGACGTGTTGCCTGGACGAGCGCCGTCATTCACGGCGTCGTTCACGCGCAGGTGATGCTTTTGCCGGCGGTGCTCGGCGATCTGCAACGCGAGTTCCGCGTCGACGTCTTTGCACTGATGGTTGCCGCCAACCTGATGTACTTCGCCTTCGGCATGGCGGCGATTCCTGCGGGCTATCTCGCCGATCGAATCGGATCGCGTCGGATGTTGTCGATTGCGTCGCTCGGATGCACCATGGCTCTTGTCGCCATTGGTGTCGCACCCACATTCACGTGGCTCACCGTGGCGCTCGTCGCCCTCGGACTTTCGGCCGGGATCTACCACCCGAGCGGCCTTTCAATGTTGTCGCGCGCCGTGCATCCCGATGAACGCGGCCGGGCGATTGGCATTCACGGTGCGGGCGGCAACCTCGGCGAGGCCCTGGCCCCGACGGTCGCGGCACTGCTTGCCGCACAGTTCGGGTGGCGTTACGGTTTTCTCGCGGTTGCCGGGTTGTCATTGGGCTGCGGCGCGCTTGTGTTGACGTTGCCTGCCCGATTTGGCGCCTCAACTTGCCCCGCCCCCCACCCTGCCCCCACCGTGCGCAACCTTGGCCACGCCTTACAAATGTTGTGGTCGGACGCTTCATTGCGCTGGCTGCTGCTGTCCTCAATCGCAGGCGGATTGGTGTACCGGGGAGTTGTGACCTTCCTGCCGCTCCACCTCGGCAATGCCTATCAAGGCGCGTTCATCCTCTCCCTCGTGTTGCTGTGTGGAATCGCAGCACAAAGGATTGGTGGTGAACTTGCCGACAGGATGCCGCGTCGAACTGCGGTATCTCGGGAACGGCTATTTTTCTTTCAGACACTGTTGTTCGTTCCACTCTTGTTGTTGCTCGCAACACTGACGGGCTCGGGTTTGATCATCGCGGCGCTCGGGTTTGGTTTTCTCTGGTACCTCGCACAGCCACTCGGCGCGGCGCTCGCGGCCCAATATGCGACCGAACATGATCACGGCTTGCTTTTTGGTGTTCAGTTTGCGTCGACCTTCGGGGTGGGATCACTTGCAACCACGCTCGGAGGCTTTCTGATCCTTGAAGGTGGGACCCGTCTCGCCTTTCTGGGGTTTGCGGCGGTCGCCGTGTTTCAGTTGTTGGCGGCGATGGCCATGATTCGGGTCACGGCTGCAGAGCGCAAATCATCGCAGACGCCGCTCTTGGCGAAAACTGGCTGAACACCCAGTCGCCTCCTTCGGCCTCGGCATGATCGATTTCCCTGATATAAAGAACCAGCGCTTCATGTTTCGCATCGCCTGTACCTCAGCTGTTATGTTGTTTTCGCTATCGGTAGGCAATGCTGCCGAGGGTGAGACACCAGCGCCTTTGCCCCGGCTTCAAGTGGTCGAACTTCGCGTGGGACCGACTCTGTTCGCGAACGCGCGCTCGAAATCGCTCGGCCATCGCTTGAAGCCCCTTGTTCGTCTCGCGACTCGGGTCGAAATTGCAAAAGGGTTGGAGGTCGGAGCAGCCCTCCTCTCAATCCTCGACACGAGCGAACGCTACCGGGTGGCTGGCATGCTTGCCTCGGGCCGATGGGCCGTCCTCAATTGGCCACGCTTCTCTGCCGGTGTTGGTTTTGGCTTCGGAGCGGGATACGGCGCAGACATTCTCGATTCGGATCTTTATATGCGCAGCTTGATCGTTCCGTACGGCTATCTATCGGTCGATGCGCGCTTGCGGGTTGGAGAAATGTGGGCGATGGGGCTCGAAGGTGCCTGGGAGAACGGCTCGATGTATTCGCTTGGATTGAATCTCGCTGCCCTGTTTTAATCCGGTCGCATACGCCATCCGATCTGTGCAACGAATGCGTCAGGCCAGGTTGTGATACACGTTTTGCACGTCGTCGTCCTGTTCAAGCGCATCCACGAGTTCCAGGACCTCGGTCGCCTTGTCTTCAGGCAACTGTAACGTGTTCTGCGCCACGTACTCCGATTCGGCGGACAACACCGCAATCCCCTGCCCTTCGATGGCGGTTTGCAGCTTTCCAAAGTCGACGAACGCGCCCCGAATGATGATTTGCTTCTCACCCTTGTCGTTGGTGCCTTCGCCTATTTCCTCGAGGCCGTGATCGATGAGATCGAGCTCGAGCGATTCGAGATCTTTGCCTGCAACCGCCGCAGGAGAAATCCGGAAAACACACATGCGCTTGAACTGGAAGAGCACGCTGCCTTCGGCTCCCATTGCACAACCGTTGCTCTTGAAGGCACTGCGAACATTGGCAACCGTTCGAACGACGTTGTTGGTCGCCGTTTCAACCACGATGGCAATCCCGTGAGGTGCGTAACCTTCGTACAATACGATGTCGTAAACCTCGGCGCCCTGTCCAGACGCCTTTTTGATGGCGTTTTCAATCTTTTCCTTCGGCATGTTGGCCGCACGCGCGTTTTGTATCACGCGGCGGAGCGCCGGATTAATGTCGACACTCGGACCGCCTGCCTTGACCGCCATCGCAATTTCTTTGCCGATCCGGGTGAAGGCCTTCGCCATCTTGTCCCAGCGGGCGAACATCGTCGCCTTGCGCGTCTCGAATATGCGTCCCATGGCGGAAAATCTACCAGAAAAGGGGTCTATTCTTGCGCGTCTATCTTCGAGGTCGCGTCAACCGTTGCGTCCAAAGATACCGCCGAGTCCACCGACGGCAGCAGGGGCGCGTCGACAGCTCCGGAATCGGTCGAGACGTTCGAGGCGGCATCGGTTGAGGCGATCGAGGAATCGGTCACGGTAGACATCCCACCGTCCACCATCGGGAGCTGGACCACCGTCTTTTTACCGGAACAAACCTCCATCCGGCATTCAAGGCCCGACTCGCAGTCGCTTGTCAGCTGACAGCGGTCACCCTCGCCCTGAGCACAGGACGCCACAAGCAAACCCGCGGCAAAAAACATCGAAACATTGCGCATGGCGCGGGGTTACCACGTCCCGGACCGCCGGTAAAGTGCGAGCAAGCCGCCAAGGCCCATCGACCCATTCCCGTCCGGGGAAAATCGTTTAAAGCCCGCTAGCTGCCGCCGGATACCCTTGGCAAAACGTAGGACATTGCCCAGAGCGCAATCCCCATCGAAACACACATGGCAACCGCAACACTGATGGCCATGCCCTTGAGCAGACGGCCGGCAGGCGGGGGCCCCTCGGGCAAGGGGGTACCGCTGCGCAAGACGCCGCTGAACATGAGCGCAAGACCAATCGCACCACCGCCGAAGTGCGCATAGAGATCGATCCCTGGTAAAAACGACATCCAGGTGTTGATGATGAGCGGCAGTGTCAAACCGCGTTTGATTCGAGCAGCTACGATCGGAGGCAGGAACGATCCCGGCCGCAGCGCAACAGCGTAGCCAGCCAGCATCACGCCCCAGATGGCACCAGACGCGCCCACTGAATTGGAATGTCCAAGGAGTGA
>JAYUPZ010000029.1:0-5185 GCA_043759805.1 Myxococcales bacterium
TGTGCTACGCGTTCACGCCATTCCGTTGCTGTTGCCATTCACCCGAGTTTGCCGCGGTCATCCCGCGTTTTCTAGACGCCGGTCTGTGCACCGGATACCGAAAGAGGTTTACATACCAGAGTTGATTCAAACGGGGTTTAGGAGCGGGGGCGACAACGACTACGTTGAATTCGAGTGGCGGCAGGCGATTTGGGCCATCAGCGGAACCGGCAACGGCCTTCCACTTTGGACGCACGCAGTGAAATACGAGACTGTTGGGTTTCGAGAAGCCGACGACTGTATTTACCTCAACGTGACATACACCCCCTGTTTTCCCGAAGACTCCGGCGGAATTCGCGCATTTAATTGGCCGGGAGAAAAAAAGTGTTTCATCCCTTCGTCCAATACGCCGTCG
Organism: Myxococcales bacterium; assembly: GCA_043759805.1. Taxonomy (GTDB): domain Bacteria; phylum Myxococcota_A; class Polyangia; order Fen-1088; family Fen-1088; genus JAWXBF01. The sequence continues at coordinate 395 of JAYUPZ010000029.1, forward strand.
ATCAAACCATGGGAACGGCCGGCGTGGTGCTTCCCTCCTGCACCGAGAATTTACAAAGAAGCGTCGATAGGTGATACGGACGGGGATCGGATTCCGGAGCTATTCGTCGATCGCGCAGGAGACGGCGGATTCGTGGGTTCCGACTTTGGACCGCCAAGGGGAACCGGCTACTACCTCACCGATTCGAATGGCAATGGCAAGGATGAGTTGAACGAGTATTTCAGAGCTGACAGCTATCAACCAAACACACCATTCATTCCTTCGGATGTTCCGCTCCAGATCGACTTGAATGGTGACGGCATACGTGAGTTGCTCGATGACCTGGACCCGCCTACTGGCTATCGAGGCTTCGTGAGAAGTGCGCCGCAATTCCGATCGATTCCGGACGATGTAGAATTTGACGTTCGTTACGATAAAATAATTGGTGATCGGGGCGAGCGAATCCTGGACTACGACTTGGACGGTCGCGATGACCTGGTTTCTTTCGGAGGGGTTTCGAGCCGGGACATCGGCCTGCTAAAAGGCCTGACCAGACGGCACATCGCTCTCGGAAACAACGTTCTCGGTGGTTTTACCTACGGCAGTTTCGATGCCGATCCCCAGACACCGGCAGGACAACAGCGATTCGACATACAATTCGTCGACGTCAACGGCGACGGGATGACGGACATGGTGCGGGACGGGGGCATTTTCCTTCGGCAGGGCAAACGTCCCGACATGCTGACGCGCGTGCATCGCGGCGTCGGTCCAGCGACTACCGCCACGACGATCGTGTACGCGCCCATCGCGGGTGGAAACGCAGACAACGTCTTCACCCCAGAAAGATGCGCGAATGGTGGCAACACAACGCCGATAACGCGCGACTGCCTCCGGACAGGTGGATGGGTGGTGGCGAGGTTGGAGCGGGATGCTGGGTTGGCACCTTCTGACGGTCAGTCCATGAGCGCGCGCCGAACCTTCGAGTACAAGTATGCGGGCGGGTATCGAGATCGGGAAAGCGGCGCATCGCTGGGGTTCAGGACCTTTGAGGTGATCGACAAGGACCGGATGGTGTTCGGGTCGCAAGGGCCGCAGTACTTGACGACCACGACGGAATTTTTCCTCGGCAGCAATGGCGATCCGAATATCAGCGATGCGGTAGCGTTTGAGACGCCGGGTTTCGGATTCACAATGGCAGGTCGTCCGCGACAAACCGTGTCACGCGTTCCCATCCCAGGCGGCAAGGCACACGTCACAACGACGACGTATAGTTATGCGGCCCAGACGTACTACGGCGGCGCAACGCTTGCGGTGAACAACACGAAGACGGTCGAGACTTTCGACGACGCGACGGGAGCGTGTAACGTTCCTGAGCGCGAGACGATCTCATCCGCGACCTTCAGCACCGACCCGATGGTGGGTGGTCAACCGCTGACCAAGACAACAATCGCAAAGACGGGGACTGGGTGCGCGGCGATGACCAATGGCACACCGAGACCTGGCGTTTATCGCGAAAGCTCGGAAGTCCGAACGTACTTCAGCGATGAGTCAGCATGGTTTGTCGGTCTTCCGGCCACCATTACAACAACAACCACAGAGTCGCTGAAGACGCTGACGCAGAACCAGACGATTACCTACGAACCAGGGAAAGGCGTTCCCCGCTTGATACAAATTCAACCGGGCGTTCCATCTGAAGAGAAGACGACGCTCATCGTGAGGAATGCCTTTGGACTTGTGGTTGAACAAACGGAGTCGGCCCATTCGAGCTTTGGCATCGCGCCCCGCACGGTTCGGACGACCTACGATCGGACCGAAGGAATCTTCCCGGAGAGTGTTTCGAATGCGCTTGGCCACAACACGACAACCATCGTGCATCCCGCGTTTGGAGCGCCGTTGTGGACGCGTGATCTAAACGGAAATATTGCGCGGACGTGGTACGATACGTTCTTCCGGCCGATTCAAACCGAGTCGCCCAACGGTGCGCCACAGGGCAAAAAGTTACTCACTCAGATGTCATACATCCGTGGCAGGACGGCGAACTGGACGGAGCGATCAATTGTCACCAAAACAGGTCTTTGCGTCGGGGAGTGTAGGCCTGCACCCCTCACGCTCGAAACGCCCATGTTTGAAACGAATTCTTTGTCTTTCGAGCAGTTCGACCGGATGGGCCGGTCAGTCTACACGTCGACGCGAAACAGCCGAACGACCGGAAGCACCGATTTGTACACGTCAAAGAGGCGCTTTCACGACAAATTTGGGAACGTGGTTCGTGAGGACATCGCGTTTGAGGAAAGCAGCCCGGGCAATCTCGGCGCGAACGAGCCGATGGGCTCACGCGGCTGTATCGACTACGCGTACGACCTGATCGATCGTGTGATCGCGACAATCACACGTGGGCCAGATCTGGGTCCGGTGGCTGAAACGAGCACAACCTACGTCGATCTGGAAACGGTGACAGAAGACGCTGTTTACCAGCGGCGCGTCACGATGGCCGACGATTTAGGGCGAACCACCTCCGCCAGTGCGCTGGGCGGCTCGTCGAAAAAGGGAACAATGCGGTACGTTTATGGGCCAAGCGGTCAGATCGAGCAAGCCATCGACGCGGCCGGCAACATCAGTGCGATGACCTATGATTCGCTCGGACGGCGAACGATACTGAGCGACCCAGACACCGGAACCACAACGACGATCTACAACGGATTCGGCGAGGTGATGTCCGAGACCGATTCACGGGGAACACGGACGACCTTCGAGCGGGACTTGCTGGGGCGAACTCTCAAGCAGCACGTGGCAATGCCAGTCGATGCAAACACCGGCGAGGTGGCACACACCGACACGACAGAGTTTGTGTGGGACGTGGGCGCGAACGGCGTCGCTCAGCTTGAACACACAACTTCACCAGACGGCGTGGTCAAGATGATGGGGTATGATTCGCTTGGACGGATGGAGAAGCAGGTGTGGGTACGGGCGGGCGTGGTCTCGCTGATTTCTCAAACGCATGACGAGTACAACCGCGTGTCGCGGGTGAAGTACCCAGCGTACCGAAGCTCACCGCCGACAACGATTCCGGCGGTCTTCGTTACCCCGGAGGCGGAGTACGTTTACCATCCTCGCGATGGGTCGTTCCTAGGTGTGCGCGATCCGAATGACGTAAAGAACACGGATGGCCATGCCGCTACCGAGCAGTGGTATTTCCGGGTCGACGTTCGCGATGATCTGGGTCGGCGTGTAAGGGAGACCTACGGCAACAATGTCAGCGCGCGGAGGGCATACGACCAACAGCAGGGTTTCCTGCTGGACCTGGATTTCCGGGACAAGCTGGGTGCACCGATGTGGAACTTGCACTACAGTTACGATGCGGTGGGTAATCTGACACAAAGAGAGCGCCACATCGGCGTCATCGGCCAGTCGCCCTACTTCGCCGAGACGTTCGACTACGACGAGTTCCATCGCATGGACACTTGGAAGGGCTTTCACCTCGCAGGCGGGCAACCGGTTAGCACCAACCCGAACTGGAAGGTCGAGTACGGGTATGATGAACTAGGGAACTTGACGAACCGAGATGCGTTTGGCTCGTCGGGAACAACCGTCGAACAAATCGATCAAGTTTACCCTGGCACAAGTACCCGCCCCCACGGAATCACCGCGATGACCTGGCAGCAAGGCGGCAACGCGACCAACGGTTCCGGCCGTGAGTACCGGTACGATTCAGCTGGACGACAGTGGAAGCGACCCGGCCAGACGATTCGGTACACGGACTTCGACTTGCCCCGCCGGATTGCTTTCGACGGAACGAACCGCGAAGCAAATTTCTGGTACGACGCAGACGGTTCGCGGTACCGGAAAGAAGTGTGGCGTTCGCAGAATTTGCAGGATGTCACGACCTACATTGGCGGCTTGTACGAAAGGCGGGAGCAGACGGGGTCGGCTGCGAATTCGACAGCGTTGAATGTGTACTACATCCAGGCGGGCGATCGGACGGTGGCGCAAATTGAGATTCCGGATGGCTCTCAAGCGCAGGACGACGTGAAGTACTTTCACCAGGATCACCTGGACAGCGTTTTGTTCACGACGAATTTCAATGGGGCGATGGAGGCGCCGGTTTATCACGATCCGTTCGGCAACCGGTTTGACCCGACGGTGGTGCCCGTGATGGCAACGACGCGTCCCGCTGGACTTGAAAACGTGACACGGGGTTTCACAGGTCACGAAATGGAGACAGAGGACTTCGGTCTTATCAACATGCAGGGACGCATGTTCGACCCGGAGACGGGGCGATTCTTGACGGCGGACCCGTTCGTGCAGTCACCGTTGTGGGGGCAGAGCTACAACCGGTACATGTACGTGATGGGGAACCCGTTGACGTACAGCGACCCGAGTGGATTCGTGGTCCAGTCCTGGGATCAACTGGGTGTGTGTGTGGAGTGCTCGGAGGAGCAGCAAATGAAAGACCGTATGGCTTGGGACAACCGCCAATTGTTCGTCGCCCAATTCGAGAACATGACGGCGGACTTCGAGACCGAGACAAAAGTCCTCGGTGCCTCAGACAAGGACATCCAATCGAGACGTGATGCCTACAACGCAGCTCAAGCAACTGCGCAAACGAACCAACCGTCGCCTTCCGCCCAATCTTCAACCGCGATCGCGCAGGTGATGGCGGGCAAAAGTGAGTTGAAGGGGGTTTCTAGTCGGGGTGACGCGTCCCAGGGGAAGACGCCTGCAGATCTGGGTGTTCGAGAGGTCGATCTGTCGGGCCTTTCGGGTGATGAACTGAAAGCGCGGGAAGCGCAGCTTTCAAAAGAGTTCGGTCAG
>JAYUPZ010000030.1:0-5183 GCA_043759805.1 Myxococcales bacterium
GGCCCCTTCCCGCACCGAGGTACGGATCACGATCTGGTTGTCTCCGCGCTCCAGACGCACTCCCAACGTATCCTGGTCGAGACGCGCCGAACGCTCGGCCGTGCCCTGCCCGACCACGCGGCCGTTGCACCAAACCTTCCACGGCCCCGGGGTGCCCAGTCGCAGTGCCACCGACTGAGCCTTGTCACTTTGCACATGCGTCATCAACAACGCGAGAGCTTCCGAATCAGGGCGAAGGACCGCATCGACAACAAAAGCGCCTTCCTGTGCCATCTCGGGGATCCGTCTCCACGCAACCGTCTGACCGGGCAACTTGCCAGGAAATGTTTGCGCTTCGGCGGGAGCAATGTGTTGCGTTTCGGATGGCAGAGCCGGGTTTAGCTCGCCGCGCGCCTGCCCCTCAAACGGACCAAGCACCCAAAACGACTCTATCAATCCGAGCGCTCGATAGCGCTCCAGTGATTTCGTATCACGGCCAAGCAAGGCGTCGAACCGCGCCATCTCGAACGAAGCCTGCGCTGCGACAAGTGGATGCGTGCGGGGATCATCGGACACTTGCCGAAGAATTTCCTCGATAGACGCATTGGGAACCTTGCCGACCAGGGACATCACGCGGGCGAGTGGTCCGATGGCAGAAGCGTGGGGAGCTTGGCCCCGAAGTTGTGCGACCGATTCCGAAAACTCGGGCGTATAGGGATCTAACCCATCGCCGAGCGCCGACGCACTCGACAAAAGGCCGAGAAAACCAGCCAATACCGAAGCGCGCAGCCTAATGCGCATCGAAGTACCGACCGATTTCCTCTCTCAAAATGAGTCGCGCGCGATGCAAGCGCGTCTTCACGGCAGGAACGCTGAGATGGAGCAACTCGGCCGTTTCTTCGGTGGACATTTCCTCAACGTCGCGCAGGACAAATACGACCCGCGACTGTTCCGGCAGCGCATCCACGGCGGCCTGAATGTGCGCACGTAATTCCGAAGACTGGAATTCGGTATCGGGACGTTTCGACCAATCGGTGACGGTCGTTCCCGCTGGCACCTCATCAGACTCGCCAAGCCCCGCCTCCTCAAGAGGCGCCTCGGGGTGTCGACGGCGCGTGCGCAACATCATCAAGGCCGCATTGGCCGCAATCCGGTAGATCCAGCTGCCGAATTGAGACTTGCTCTCGAATTTTGCAAGGTTCTTCCAGGCCGACAGAAGTGATTCTTGAACCACTTCTTGCGCGTCCTGTTCGTTGCGCAGCATTCGTATGCCCAACCGGTACAGTCGCTCTTGATGCCGGGTCGCCAGCGTATCGAACGCGTCGAAATCGCCCTGCTTTGCGAGCTGAACGAGCTGTTCGTCTGATGGTCCTTCACTCGTCAAGGGCGCGACCTGCCCATCCGCCTCCGCGGCAGGGTTCTGGAAATGCCGCCCTTGTTCATCCATGCTGCGTCCCGTAGGTTACAACACCAGAGTCCGCCTTGCTCCTCCCTCGTCGGCTCGTTAATCGCGATTTTTCTTATCGAATTGCATGACTTCCCCTGCCGCAGTCTTCCCCGTGTCGCCACGGGCCGTTTTACGCACGGCACGACCTCACCAGTGGATCAAGAACTTGTTCGTGGCCGCCCCCCTGGTTTTTGCCCAGCAGGTCGGCGACAAGGGTGCGCTCTGGCGCTGCATCGGCGCCGTTGCCTGCTTTTGCATCCTTTCAAGCGCGGTCTACTTCCTCAACGACATCGTTGACATAGAGAAGGACCGGGCCCACCCCACCAAGTGCAGGCGACCCATCGCCTCGGGTGCCCTGCCGATAGCGACGGCCCGTGCTCTCGTTGCGGTTTTCTCGATGAGCGCCCTCATGGGCGCCATACTTATTTCGCCCTGGTTCGGCGCGGTCGCGACAGCCTACTTTGTGCTGAATATTTCTTATTCGCTTCGGCTAAAAAACATCGCCTTCCTTGATGTGGTTTGCATCGCTGCAGGTTTTCTCCTGCGCGTTCTGGGCGGCGCCCATGCGATTGCGGTCCCACCGTCACTGTGGCTGCTTGTATGCACGCTCTTGCTTGCATCGATGCTTGGCTTCGGTAAGCGGGCTCACGAGCTGCGCGTTGCGGGCGACAAAGGCCTGACCCGCGAGGTATTGGAACGATACCAGATGTCGACGTTGCGACCCTTGCTGGTTGCGTTGGCCATATTGACGGTGGCAGCATATTCGTCATACACGCAGTCCGCACACGCCCTGGAATTCTTTGGGACGCGCGCGTTGGCCTTCACAATTCCCTTTGTCGTCATCGGGATTGCGCGTTTTCTTTCGATGGTGCTGAATCAGAAGGACGCGGAAAGCCCAACGGATTCCATGTTGCGAGACAAATTATTTCTCGCAAACCTCTTCGTCTACGGCGCGGCGATTCTGTTTATCATCTACCGCGCGTAGACAGCGCGAACCTTCGTTACCTCGCGATGCAATAGCCGAACTGCTTCGACCCGAAGTAGGAGGCACATCGGAAGGTGGGCCCGCCACAAATCGTAAGGGCCTCGGCCGGAGCCATCAAAGGGCAAACTTTACGGCAAAAGCCCGTGTCGTTGGCTCCTTCGATGCAAGTATGGCCAGGCTGGCACTCGCGCTCAAATTTACAAGCATCGGCCTCCTTCGTCGCGCCCGCACACTCACAGGTCGCCTCTTCCGGATGGTCGGAGCCCATGAGGTAGCATCCAAAGGTTGGATACGGGTGCAACTTGGCATCCGAGCAAGATCCTTTTCCGAAGATCGGACTGCAGGTTTGGGGGGCATTGTCACAAACCTTGTACTCCAGCGCCGTTCCCTGCGAATCGAGCGAAACCGTACAATGCGCGCCACCACCGCAATCAGCGTCTGTGCGACAGTACCGATAACAATGGTTTCCGCACTTCGGCGCGTATTCGGCTAAACAAACTGTGCCCGGCCGGCAGTTATCAGGCGCGAGGTTGCAGTTCTCCCCGACCAGAACTGCGCCACGAGGTGAAACACAGTCCGGATTATTGCCAGAGATGGTACAGCGCTGATCACAGGCGCACCCACGCTGACAGACGGGATCACAAATGCCCGGTGTCTGCGTGGAGGCTGCACACGAGGCGGTCGGCAAGGGCCCGATGCACATCGCAGTGCCACCTGTTCCGCCCGTCATCTTGGTGCCCGCCGTTCCTCCCGTACTAACCACCGTGCCTCCGCCCCCCCCGGTCGCGACAACGCCCCCGGTTCCGCCTGAGGAATCCTTGGCCACACAGAAGTTGGTGACTTCGTTGCAAACCATCGAATCCGGACATTTCTTGCCCGTAGGAGCGCAACGCAAGTCGCTCTTCGTTGCCAGATCCGGGTTGTAACAGCCCACCATGGTTCCCGCAACGCCCATCGCCAGGGCACAAACGTAGTACATTATTCGATTCATGATCATAGGCTCCTGCATCAAAAATTAAATCCCGCACCCGCACCCGCGTACCCGGGTCCAACCGCTGGAAAAATTGAGAGCGACCGCCGATTGGACGCCACCCGCACACCGCCCGATTGTGCCGCTTCGGAAGACGAGTCGCGCGTCAGCAGCAGGTACAGACCCGTGCCCGCTGCAGCAACACCGGCGACAGTAAAAATCACGGCGGCCGTATTGAATGCTTTTCCCGAGCGTTCCACCGCCGGATCGAACACAGTGGCGGATTCGAGATCCTTGGCCTTGGAGTTCGCGACGGCGCCAAAGATCGTTGCAAGCGCAACGCCTGCGCCCCCGCCGATGAGAAGCCCGTAAGCGAGTGTTGGGCTATCGCCGTCGGCGGTCGGCGGAATTGCCGTCGTCGCGACCGAGGCATCCGTTGGTGGCGGCGTTACGGCCGACGGATCCGGTGGCGGCGGCTGAACGACAACGGGAGGTTGCACGGGCGTAGGATCCGTTTTCGCCGGCGGATTCGCCTGTTTCGTCTCGATCTCTTTTTGCAACTCCGCGATCTTTTGCTCGACATCGGCGCGATTGGCGGCGTCCTGCGAGCGGCGCAGGTAAGTTTTGTAGAACTTAATTGCTTCCTCGGGCTGGTTGTCGAGACGGTATGACTGCGCGATATTGTACAGAAACACCGGATCTTCGACGTTCAGATATGCCTGCTGGTAAGCCTCGATCGCGTCCTTGTACTTGCCGAGATCGTAAAGGCGACGGGCGTTCTTGAAATGTTCGCGCGCCTTGGCTTTTTGGTCCTCGGTTTGCGCCATGGCGGGGGGTTGCACGAAGACCTGTGCCGTGACCGAAGCCAAGGTCAGACCAGCAATTAAGAAAATTCGGGATTTTATCAAAGGGCGTTCCTTGTTGTCGTCAGCGAAGGGTCTCGAACATCTCATTGGACGCGCGAGCCCCCTCGGTTCATACAGTACCCGCTCGGGACGGTCCGGGTCAAAGACATCCATACAGATCCCCGGAACGCCTGTTGCCAAAAAGTTCAGCAAAAACCTCCGGTTTCTCGATTGCCGCACTGCTCCGCATCGCGAAACGCGAGGGCTGGCGTTTTGCCCTCGGGGTGTTGGCGCTCGGTGGAACAACCGCCCTCGGGCTCGCCATCCCCTCGGCCCTTGCGCGGGCGGTCGATGCCCTCCACCGCCGTGCCCCCGACGCCCTTTCGGTGACTGGAAAAAGCGTCCTCCTTATCATCGCCTTCGCGTCGTTGCAGGCTGCCGTTCGAACGGCCTCGCGCATTCTTATTTTCAACGCGGCAAGGGATGTCGAATACAACGTACGGACAACGCTTTTTGCTCATCTTTTGAAACTGCCGCAATCGTTCTACCAGCAGCACCCGACCGGCGAACTGATGTCCCGTATGACGAATGACGTGACTGCCGTGCGGATGCTTTTTGGCGCCGGTGTCCTCAATTTCGCGAACACCCTCATCGTCTACGTTGCAACCGTCGTTTTGCTGGTCAACCTCAACGCAAGGTTGACTCTCGTTGCGCTTGTACCTTTGCCCATCGTGATCGCGCTCGCACAGCTGTCCAGTCGCCGCATTTATCACGCGAGTCGCGAACTGCAGGACGAGATGGGACGGCTGTCGACGCACCTACAAGAAGATCTCGCCGGCATCACCATACTTCGCGCTTACGGAATGGAAGGTTTGCGCAGCGAAAAGTTCGAGGCCCAGAACCAGGCCTATTTGCGTCGTTCCTTGCAACTGGTTCGCACACGCGGGATCCTCGGAC
>JAYUPZ010000031.1:0-10924 GCA_043759805.1 Myxococcales bacterium
CGCGCGTGCCTATGTGGCTGGTCGCGATCAAGGCTGGTCGGATGACATCCTCGTGAGTGCCGACAAAAACTGCAACACGGCTGGCGTTCGCGTCATCGGTGGTACGAAACTCAAGTCTTTGGTGGATCTCGCGAATGACGTGAAGTCCGGTGCCATCGCCGCGTTGATCGTTGTCGGTGATGACGGCGTGCTTGGTACCGGTGGACGTGACGGTCTCGATGCCTTGCCGCTCAACCAGCTTGAAACGCTTGTCGTTCTGGCGTCGCACTCGGGCGCTCTGACCGATTCGGCCCATGTCGTGTTACCGATGGCAATGTGGGCTGAAGTCAACGGTACGATCACCAACAAGCTTGGCATGGTTCAGCGTATTCACAGGGCCATCGAACCGGCCGGCGATTCGTTGCCTGGTTGGGAGATCTTGTGCCACCTCAGTCGGCGTCTTGACGCGGCGATCGACTTCGAGAGCGCACGTTCTGTTTTCGTCGACGCGAAGCAAAAGCACAGCTTCATGAGCGCCGCGGAGTGGGGCAGGGTCCACTTGCCAATCCAGCTGCGCTTCGCGGCTTCACGCGGATAAATACAGGGACGCGATGGAACTTCTCAACAAAATCGTCAACATTGTCTTCGGCGAATACGGGTCGCTCCAATTCTCGATCGTATGGGCGGTCATTTGGATCGGTCTCATCCAACACGCCGTGGGAATGGGCACGGCCTCGATCCTGACCTGGCTTGAACGTCGCCAGTCCGCAATGATGCAGGATCGCCTCGGCCCAAACCGCGCCAACATCGGTCCTTTCCGCGCGTGGGGTATCACGCACTTCCTTGCCGACGCCTTGAAGTTCATGTTCAAGGAAGACTTCGTGCCGCCAAAGGCGCACAAGTTCCTGTTCGGGTTGGCACCAATTCTCGCGATGGCGCCGGCCCTTATCATCGCAACGATTTTGCCTTTTGGCGCACCTCTGTGCTGGGGTCACATGACCGAGGTGCTGCCGGGCGGCGTTTGTGAGACGCCTGTGAACTTGCAGATAGCCCGCCTCGACGTCGGTGTGTTGTTCTATTTCGCAATATCGTCGTTGTCGGTGTTCGGTGCGACCCTTGCGGGCTGGGCGTCGTACAACAAGTGGGCGATGATGGGCGGTCTGCGTGCCAGCGCCCAGATGATGTCCTACGAGGTGACGATGGGCATGGCGATCGTCGCTATGTTTCTCATCTACGGGACAATGGAGCCCGGCGCGATGGTGTTCAGCCAGGGCGAAAATCCCTGGGAGTGGGGCATCTGGGGTGTTCCGCACTTTGCCGCATTCATCTTGTTCCTCACCGCTGCGATGGCAGAAACCAAACGTACCCCGTTTGATATCCCCGAAGGCGAGCCCGAAATCATCGGATACTTCGTCGAGTATTCGGGCCTTCGCTTCGGTTTGTTCTTTCTGGGTGAGTTCCTCGAAATCGTATTTTCAAGCGGTCTCATGGTCACCATCTTTCTGGGTGGCTGGAAGTTCCCTGGATATCAGTGGGTCACAGAGCACGTGCCCAACGTCGGGGTCGCGGGAATCACGTTCGCCGTCTGGATGGCGAAGGTATTCGCCTTCAGCAGCTTCCAGCTCCTCGTGCGTTGGTCCTTGCCGCGTTTCCGAAGCGACCAGCTGATGCAGCTGGGTTGGCAGCGCTTGCTGCCGCTGTCCATCGCCAATTTGTTGATCGCCGCTGGCTGGGTTCTGTACAAAGGTGGTAACTGACCATGACCGTTCGTGTGAAAGTTGTTGCCCGTCCCGGAAGTCTTGCTCAACAGGCGTACTTGCCAGCCATTGCGCATGGTCTCGGGATCACCTTTCGCCACTTCATGAGGAACTGGGCGTTAAACGTCACAGGCAACCGAAAAAAGTCGGAAATCGTGACAGTTCAGTATCCCGAGGAGACCATCCCGTACCCGGATCGTCACCGTGGTCTTCACCGCCTGATGAAACGCGACGACGGCCAGGTGCGTTGCGTTGCGTGCATGATGTGCCCCACCGTTTGTCCCGCTCACTGCATCACCATCGTTCCCGAAGAAGCGGCCGATGGCCGCATCGAAAAGCGTCCGGCCGTTTTCGAGATCGACGAATTGCGCTGCGTTGTTTGTGGTCTGTGCACCGAGGCCTGTCCCTGTGATGCGATTCGCATGGACACCAAGGAACACGCAAAACCAGTTTACCAGCGCCACGTAGCGGTTCTCGACAAGGAAGAACTTCTGTCGCGCGGAACGCTTTCAAGCGCAACGCAGGGTGGCGTTGGCGCGTTTTGGCGCGAGACCGAGGCCAACGATCGACAGACGGACGGCGAAATTCAGCCTGCGGGTCCGCCACGCGGTCCGGCTCGATAGCACCGGTATGCCGTGTGTCGAACGGGAGAGGATCCTGGGTCCATCTTTCGATCTTTTCAAGTCTTGAAAAAGTACGGAGCCGGGTTCATCCTTTTCGGTGAACCTTCTGCCTGGTTCGACAAACGGAACTTATTTCTTTTCCCTACAATTGAATACCAGGGAGCCGCCTCTGACCGCTGGATGAGCATGCCCGCACGTCGGGAAGCCCGATGCGGCCAATCTAGTGGCTCCCCCCTACAGACGTAGGGCAAAGGATAGTCCGAACGGCCGAGGCGGAAGGTTTACTTTTTTTGAGGCGTCGCAGCCCGTGGCCTAGTAGCTGTAGCGACGGAGCGAAACGCCCATGACAAGTCCGAGGCCGGTCATGATGGTAAGCACACTTGATCCCCCGTAACTGATGAGGGGAAGGGTAACGCCCACGACGGGTAGCACGCCGGTTACCATCCCGATGTTGATCGTGACCTGCCAGAAAAGCAGGGCGGCGACGCCGATGCAGGTGGCGGCTCCAAATCGATCGCGCGCTTCAGAGGCGATTTTGAGACACCAGAGGATCAAGACCGAATACGCCAGCAATACGATGCTGCAGCCGAGAAATCCCCACTCTTCCGCAAGCGCTGCGAAGGGAAAATCTGTCCACTGCGCCGGAAGTGAGCGCTGCCGGATCTGATTGCCCTCCAACAATCCCTTGCCAAGGAACCGTCCCGAGCCGACCGCGTTCATGGCCAGCCGTGGCTGCCAGGCGGTTGCAGGATCAAGTGCCGGATTGATGAAGGCCAACACACGGTTCTTTTGATAGGTGTGCAGGCCATATTCCCATATGGGCGCTGCGGCCAAAACACCGACCGTCAAAAGGCCTGCCAGCGTTTTCAATTTCATACTGGCCGCGACCATGACGGTCGCAAACACCAGCAGGATAACCATTGCCGTTCCAAGATCGGGCTGCGCCGCCACGAGGAACACCGGAAATCCCGCCAAGCCGAGCGGTACGAGCAGATGTTTGAGCGAGCGTCCTTCGAGCGCCGGTGTGTCGTTTAGATACTTCGCAAGCGCGAGGATAATAAGCACCTTGACGATCTCCGACGGCTGGAAATGCGAGGGTCCAAGATCAAACCACCGCCGTGAGCCGCCAACCATCTTTCCCGTCACGAGGACAACGACGAGCAGGAAGGTCCCCATTCCGTAGGCGAAATAGGCGTATCTCGACAAAATTCGATAGTCGATGGAGGCGACGACGAAAAAGATCACGCTGCCGAGGCCAATCCACGAAAGTTGTCTCGCGAACAGTTGGTACTGCGATTCGCGAGCGGATCCCCAGAGGTTCACAAAACCAAGCACGATCACGACCAGGGTCGCGAAGACAAGCGTCCAGTCGAAGCGATGGAAGAGTTTGCGCCAGTGAAATACGCGAAACATCGTCAGGGCACCATGGGACGGGGTTGTGTTGCCGCCGTCGTCGTTCGAGAAGTCCCGGGTGGGAAAGAGGGCGGGGCACCTGCATGGCGACTCGTCAAAAGTTCCATGTACCGTTCGGAGATGTTGACGGCAACGGGTGCTGCAACGTCCCCACCGTGACCACCGTGCTCGATGATCACGGCAAATGCGATTCGCGGATTGTCGGCCGGTGCGAAGCCCGCAAACCAGGCATGGTCGAGCTGTTCGTGTGGCAAGGGCGGCTCTCCCGTTTTGGGATCGGGGCCCTTGCGCACCTGGGACGTCCCGGTTTTACCGGCCACTCTGACGAGGGTTGAACGCGCCTTGTAGGCGGTGCCACCGGCGGTGTTCACCACCCCGACAAGTGCATTTTTGAGGACGGTCAAAGTTTCAGGCGAGATCGAGATGTGGCGACGAACGCGCGGAGGGAAAGTTTCAAGCACTTTACCGTCGTACGATTCAATCCGTTCGATGATCTGGGGCAGCCATAACACACCGTTGGTTGCGAGTGCCGTGTAGGCCAAGGCCATTTGCAGTGCCGTAACGCGGTTCGCTCCCTCGCCAATGGCCGTGTTGAGGACGTGCCCGATCATAAACGTCGAGTTGTTGCTCTCCGAGTGAGCGCGTTCCCGGTGCCACTGTTCCGTCGGAATGAATCCTGGGTTTTCTCCTGGCAATCCCACGCCTGATGGAGCCCCGAGACCGAGTTCGTTCGCATAGCGCGTGAAGCGGTTCATGATGCCGGGTCGCATCGCGAGTTCATAAAAATAGACGTTGCAACTCTCGACGATGGCCTTGTGCAGGTTCACCACGCCATGATTTTTGGTGCACTTGAATCGCCTCCGCCCAATCTGAACGAAGTGGTTGCAGCGGGTCTTTTCTTCCGGGGAGATGAGCCCGTCCTCGAGCGCGGCGAGAGCCGAAATAACCTTGAACGTCGAACCCGGCCCGTAGGTTTCCGAAAGTGCTCGGTGTCGGAATGGGCGAAATGGATTTCCAAACAACCGCGCACTCGAATCGAGCGTCAACTGGCCACTCAGCTCATTCGAGTCGAATCCGGGCGTCGATGCCATCGCAAGGATTCGTCCCGTTTCAACATCCAGCACGACAACAGCGCCCGCTCGGTGTGGGGCCAGTGCGCGCTCCACGATCTTTTGGACGTCGACATCGATCGTCAAAATTAGGTTCTCGCCAGGTACGGGCGCGACTTCAATGGGGCCATCAACCAAATCAGACAGCTGGATTTCGTTTGGACGAATTCCCCGCCGCTCGGCCAGTATTTTGCGAAAGCCTTTGCGCCCACGCAGGTAGGGTTCCCATTGTTTTTCAACACCGGCTCGACCGATGAGGTCGCTCGGTCGGTATCCTTCTTCGTTCAGCGTTCGCAATTCGTCAGCCGAAACTTCGTTTAAATATCCCAGCGTATGGGAGGCCAGTTGTTTGAAGGGATACTCGCGCCGTGGGATGGCCACTACGCCTGTACCGCGACTGTCCATATCGGCCTCAAGGCTGGCCATAATCGATCGTGAGACATCCTGGGCAAGTTGATAGGGCCGGTCGCGCCGTTCGGCGGTTTTCTCGAGAAAGCTCTCCCATTCCGGCAACGGCGTTGGATGTTCTGCGAGCACCAGCAGCAATCGTTCGTATTGCTGTCTGTCGATGCGATCCGGAACCACCTCAACGTTGTAAGACGGTCTCGTGGTGGCCAGAACTCGTCCATTGCGATCGCGAATCTCGCCCCGCAAGGCCTGCAGAGTTTTGGTGCGAATCACGGCCTCGGAGGTCATCCGATAGAAGTTGTCGCCCTCGACGATCTGCAGATAAAAGAGTCGACCGGCGAGTCCCAGGAAGGATGCCACGATCAGGATCGCCATGATGCGGACCCGTCGCCTGATTTCAGGCAGCTCCGCGCTCTGTCCGGCTATTTGCACCGCTGCGATCCTCTTGTAATACGTTATGGGCGCGGGTTACTGGCCGCGTGGGTGAGCGCACGACGGCGTCGGCGCGCTAGACCCACTCGAAGCCGGGCCGGGTCGAGGCGTCCCTCGATCTGATTTAGCAACCACAGGATGGGCGGGGCAAAGAGGCCGGTTATCAAACCTTCGATGGGGACTTGCCCCAGACCGTCATAGCCACCTTCAGGGCTTACCTGTGCGCGAACGACGATGACAAGGACACCTCCGAGTAAGGCCGCGACAAACGCCGCACCGGCAGTGAGAACAAAGCCGCGTACCACGAGTCGTGTTGTCAGCAATCGAGCGAACTGCGAAATCATGACATAAACGAAGGCGTGGACGCCAAGGGGTGCGCCCGAAACCAGATCGAAGAGGTAGCCGACGACAAACGCCAGCACCGCAACCGAGGAGAGACTCCACTGTTGTGAAAACGCGGCGTACAGCACAACGAGAATACCGCAGGCGGGTGTGATCATCTGGACGGGCGCGAGTTCAAGCACGGTGGCCTGAAGCAGCACCAGGAGCAAAGCGAAGATGACGGTGGAAACGATGCGCATAGGGGTTAGCGATACATGACGACACCGCGCGCGGGTGCTGCGGTTCGACGGGGATTCGATTCGGGATCAGCAGCCGGTGGCGGTGCTACGACAACGAGGACTTCGGAGAGTCGAACGAAGTCGACGTCGGGTGTGACCTCGACCTCCTGATAAAGGCCGTTGGTTCCGGCCTTGATGACGCGTGTGACGCGACCCACCGGGAGATCGCGTGGAAAATTGGAGCCAAGTCCGCTCGACATCACGTGATCGCCCACCTCGGCTGGTTCACCGCGGACGAGGTATTCAATCGCGCATCGGTAGCCGTTCTCGCCCGCCTTGCCGCGCAAGATGCCGCGTCCACGCGAACGCGGCAGGAACACGTCGATGGCGAATCGCGGATCTACAGCCAGTTGAATGTCGGCGGTCGAACCGGCGACCCTGTCAATTCGACCGACGACACCCTCGGGGGTGATGACAGGCATGCCACGGGTGACACTGCCTTCGCCACGATCAAGCGTAACACGTGCGATGCGGAAGTAAGGGGACGTGTCAACGGAGATGACCCGCGCCGCGATCGTCTCGGCCGTGACGGAATCTCGAAGCTCAAGGATCCGTTGCAGACGTGCGGTTTCACTGGCACCACGTTTTGCTTCCAACAGTTCGGCGCGGAGGCGACTATTGTCGCGTCGCAAGGTTTCGTTTTCGGTGCGTACATGAACGAGATCCACGTATCGACCCGCGAGATTACCGATGTTGCGACCGACCGATGATAGCGCCCCCTGGACCGGCGAAAGAACGGCCAATACGCCGCGATCCAACATGCCGAGCTCGCCCGGGTGGCGCGCGGATTGTCGCAAAAGAAACAATGCGATGAGCAACGTTGCCGCCACGGTTGCAACCTCTCGCAGCTTTTGTCGGGGCCCACTCATGGTTCGCACCGACCCCCGTTACTGCAGCGATACTTCTCGAAGCAGATCAAGATCATCCAGCGCCTTGCCCGTTCCGAGAACAACCGCGCATTCGGGAGCATCTGAAAGCATGATGGGCAAACCGGTTTGCTCGCGAAGCAGGACATCAAGATTGCGCAGCTGGCAGCCGCCACCGGTCAGCACGATGCCCCGATCCACAATATCCGCAGCCAGTTCAGGTGGCGTACGTTCGAGCACTGACTTGACCGCGCCGATAATGGCGTTGACGGGCTCGACCAGCGCTTCACGTATCTCGTCGCTCGTCACGACCAAGGTCTTTGGAACGCCGGCCACCAGGTCGCGTCCCTTCACGTCCATGGATTCCACATCATCCAGCGGAAACGCGTTGCCGAGTTTCTTCTTCACGACCTCGGCCGTTCGTTCACCGATGAGCAAGTTGTACTTGCGTTTGATGTACGCGATGATCGCCTCGTCCATCTTGTCGCCGCCGACGCGGATGGAGACAGCAGCCACGATGCCGGACAGGGAGATAACGGCAACCTCGGTGGTGCCTCCCCCGATATCGACAACCATGTTGCCCGACGGCTCGGTCACGGGTAGACCAGCACCGATGGCGGCCGCCATGGGCTCCTCAATGAGGTGGACCTCGCGAGCTCCCGCCGCGAGTGCCGAGTCCCGAACCGCTCGTTTTTCCACTTCCGTAATACCAGAGGGCACGCCGACGGCGATGCGCGGCTTGACCAGGGTCTGGCGGTGGTGGACCTGCGTAATGAAGTGGCGCAGCATCGCCTCGGTGACCTCAAAGTCAGCAATTACGCCCTCTTTCATTGGGCGTACCGCGATAATATTACCCGGCGTTCGGCCGAGCATTTCCTTGGCGGCGCGCCCGACGGCCAGCACCTTTTTTGTGCCGTTGCCGTTGCGCTGAACCGCCACGACAGAGGGCTCGTTGGAGACAATGCCTTTACCGCGCACGTACGTGAGCGTATTGGCCGTGCCAAGGTCGATGGCAAGATCGTTCGAAAACAGTCCGTAGACCCAGTCGAGCAGCATGAATTAGAAAGCGGCCTTTGGGAGAGAAAGCGACGGGTGGTGGCGTGTCGCGAAAAGCTTGAGCTTCTTACCACAGGGGCCATCAACCTGCTACCCGAGACGGGAGGGAGAGGGGTGCACGACAGCTCCGCGCAGGCGTTCGACGCGTCGGGTCATTCGAACGACGCGCTTTACCACTGGATCGCGGCGGCATTCGCGGTAAAAACGGGCCCCTACCCATGCTCACCCGGATACGAGACAGTTCGAAATCAGTCGCATTCTACGTCCTCGGCGGCATCGTCGTCGCCGTGCTCATCATCAGCTTCGGCACACCCCCGATGAGCAGCAATGCTGGGCTCGGTGGTCCGACCGGCCCCGTATTGCGGGTGCATGGCCACGAGGTGAGCGCTGAGGAATATCGGCAAACGTTTTTAATGGCCCGCGGCGATCAAATCCCCGTCGAACAAGCCAAGGCTTTTCGCCTCAAGGAAGGCATCCTCGATCAACTGATCGCACGCGAATTGCTGATGCGAGAGGCCAAACGTCTCGGTATTGCGGTTGGCAACAGCGAGATCGAGGATCGGATCGCAAAGGCGCGTATGACGATGTTCGGGCGCGAGCAAATAGCTGCGGATTTTCAGCAAGACGGTGTGTTCAACTACGACCGATTCAAGCGGTATTTGCAATTCTTTGGGATGACCGAGCGCAGTTTTATGGATCTCCAAAAGTCCGAGGTACAGGCCAGTCGGGTTCGCGAGATCCTGGCGGGAAGCGCGGCGGTTTCCGAGGCAGAAGTCAAAGCCAAATTCGAACGCGAGGGAAATCAAATCAATCTGGAATACGTGCGTTTCTCCGTCCGCGAAGCGGAAGAAGCAATTGAACCAACCGCCGAAGAGATCGCGGCCTGGGCTAACAAAAACGATGCACAACTTCGGGAACAGTACGAACAACGAAAATTCCTGTTTGAAAAAGTTCCGAAGGAACGCAAGCTTCGCCAGGTTGTAATACGCTTTGCCGCTGACGCCGCGGATACGGTCAAGAAGACCGCACGCGCCGAGGCAGACAAGATTGCCCGCTCGCTTTCCGCCAAGATGCCGTTCGCCCAGGTGGTTGCCACTGCGAAAGCAACCCGCACCGGGAAAAATGCAGCGGTTGCCTACGAAGTGGAAGCCTCTCGCCTGGGTTGGCGCCGCGAAGGTGCAACGTCCCTGCCGGCCGAGGTCGAGAAGATGGTTCTTGCGACAGCCGACGGTTCGGTGACCGGTCCAGAAGCGACGCCCGATGGATTCCACGTCGTCGTTGTCGAGGGAACGCGCGAAGGCGATCTTGGATTCGATGCCGTAAAGGGTGAGTTGGCCGAGGATCTGGTGCGCAAGGATCTTGCGAAGGAAAAGACACGGGCTCTTGCCGCGAAGGCACTTACGGATGCACGGGAGGCCTTCAAGGTCGACAACAAGAAAACGCTGGACGTTCTGTATCCAAAACCAGCAGAGGCGCCTGCCGTTGCGAACGGGCCACAAGCCGCTGAAACTGGCTTGTTCTCACGACGAGGATCGGTCATCGAGGGTATCGGCATCTCGCCTGAACTCGCCCGCGAAGCGTTTCTACTAACCACGGAGAAACAATTCGCAGGCCCCTTCGATGTCAGCGGAAACTTTGTCATCGTGCGACTCAAGGAACGCCAATCCCCGGATTGGGCAGACTTTGAAAAGACGAAGGCGGATTTGATTCAGGGCGCTCGCGAACTGAAGGGCAACCAGTTGGTGATCGAGTGGGTTCTGAGCCAGTGCAAGGCGGCGCGCGATTCCAAGCGTCTCGACTTTGACAAAGAGATACTGGTTTATAGCGATGGCAAACCGGGGGCGACGGCTTACGAGCCCTGTTCGACCTCACCACTCGGACTCTAGGCATGGCGATAGACGCGGGCGTGCCCTCATCCGCACGGCGCGTGCCGCTCAATTTCTCGATAAATATCGAGGGCGGAGTGGGATCACTCGCGTTGCAGGGCCGAAGCCTGTCCCGGGTGGGACGCGTCGAGCGGATGCGGATGATCGTTCCGGGTCTCCGATTTCCGTTCGACCTATCGGGGGGCGCTTCGGGTTTTCGCAATAGACGGTGCGACCTGCATCTTTTCGAGGTGTCGTTTGGCGGCGCCGAACTTCGCCGTACCCTTCGTACCCTGGACCTGTCCCGCTTCGGTCTAAGTCACGCCGGCATCGACCTCCAGGGCACAGACATCGTCTTCCACGCGACGGCCGCGCTTGGCGAGAATACCGTCGATTTTTCGGCCGTTGGTGCCATCCGTATGACAGGGTCGGGTCGCCTTCGCATCTTGTTCCACGACCTGCGAGTCTACGGCTTCTTTCCGGTTCCCGCGCCGATTCTGGTGTCGACCTTCCTTTCGGCTGTGGCGTCAATGGGAGGTTCTTCGGTTTCCGGGAAGGAGACATTGGTCGATCGTCGGAGGCCTATCCAACTCAATGGTCCGTCGGAACTCGAAGTCGACGTTCTTGACTGGTCGTTATTTGATTTGCTCGCACAGCGTGGCTGGCGTTTGCCTGCGCGCAGTCATCTGCATTCGCTTCCAGCCCAAGTCGAGCCGGACCGCATTGTTCTTCGATACGTCGCACGAGAAAGCAAGGAAGAGCGAGGGGCGGACTTTGCGGATTCCGAATCCTCGAA
>JAYUPZ010000032.1:0-10922 GCA_043759805.1 Myxococcales bacterium
GATGTCCTGTTTGTTCGCAAGCACCTGTGCTGCCGGATACATTCTTTCCGGTCCAACGGCGCCATGTTGGGTCATCGCCGCAACGAAGAACCGTTGCGATGGCGGTACGGCCGTTGCGCCATCCGCCCGGCGCGGAAAAAGCGAAGGCAAAAAGGGCAATGTCAGGGCGGCTCCCGCGCCTCGAAGGACATGGCGGCGGTTGGTAATCACGGTTTTCATGAACAGCTTTCTCCGTTAAAACAGCGAACAGACGATCTGTTGATCGGCTGTTGCCGCAGTCTTCGAGAGTGTTCGCGGTTATTTAAGGATAGATAGAGGATCGACCAGAGAACGTCCTACTTTGACCCACAGTGAACGCTGAGACGCAAACCCTCATAGAGGTAGGTCTTGCGTTCGGTCCCGGGATCGCCGCAGTTGCGTTTGTCGCTTCGCGGCAGGAGGCAAAGCGTGCGGCTACCCGTGCGCGTTCGAACTGCGGATTTTTCGCCCGGGGGGATTTCCCCGCGCGAAATGCCGTCTATCAACAGCCGTGACGGTTGCGAGCACGCCACGTTGTCCACCTCAATCCAGATCGCCCGTGCCGACGCGTCCCCAGAATCCACCTTGGCTGCCACCGGGGTTTTGCCTTCCACTGGCGCTGCGGGCTCGACGGACCATTCAGTTGCGTCGTCTGGATCGGGACGCGGGCGGACAGAGACCGGCGGAGCGGGAACCGAAGCACGAATGAGTTCACGCGTATCACAACCGGCGTATCGCAACTCGGTTCCCAGCTGGTCATGGAAGATCGTACGCATCTCGCGGTAGTCGCGCAGTAAGTCAGAATAAAACGTGGCTGCTTTTTTGGCCTTGAAACGATAGTCCGGCGTCAGTCCTGCTGTTTCTCTCAACTGATGGGCGCGGGCGATTTCTCCATTCAATTCACGCAACCGTGCGCCGAGGTTCAAAAACTCGGTCCCGGTTGCATGTGCCCTCTGGTAACTTGCAGCGATGCCTTCGGGACATTTTTTGCCTGTGCGCTGCTCGGGCAAAAGGGCAAGGGTTTCATGCACGGCGATCGAAAAATTGCCGCGCGCCTGGTCCATCTCTTTTTGAAGTTGCAGGAACGCATCAATCGCGTCCCGTACTTGCGCCGGACCGCCGAAGACCGTGTTGATCCGGGGTTTGACCTCGGTGCGAAATATCTGGGTAGTGCGATTGTTTGGCGCAGCGGCGCCGACCGGTTTGCTCGGTGCTGCGACGAGAACGAGTGCTATCCAGAAAACCACCATGGTCTGGGAGTGATTATGGTCCGGGCTCGCATGACGGCAATTTTTGTGGTGCACCCTGCTAGAGTGGCCGGACCTTGGCAGTCACGATTCCTCACCTTGCTTTTCTGACGCCGCGCGCGTTGCCCCGGGCCGATACCCTGCCTGGACGTGTGGCCGTGCTGGACATCGCTTTTGCGGCTGAGGGAGGCGGATCGTCCTTTGACAAGGTAACCCGTCCTTTCATTGCGGCGCTGGGCGCGCGTTTGGTGGCGTGGGTGGACCACCACGATCATGAAAGGCACGTCGACTATGCCGACGACGAACGCTTCGTGCTTTGTACAAAGGCGGAACACGGTGCCTGTCCTGAGATGGTAACGCCTGAGGTAGTCCGGCGCGCGAACCCCGTGGACACGATTGCGATGCATGTCGATCTCGATGGGATCTATTCGGGCGCGAAGTGGATCCTGGGTGGTGAGGAGCCGTACCCAGGTGCCGACGAAGATGCACGAGCGGTCGACACCCGTCGAGGCGAGCCAGGGCCGATTGGGACGCGCATTGATCGCGCCTTGCGCGCGAAATTTCGCGACGAAACTTTGAAACGTCGGATCATTCAGTATCTTGTGGGGCGAACCCGCGACCGCGAACACTGGGACGAAATCGAGGCTGCTGCCCAGCTCATTGATCCACTGCTCGACGAATCTCGACGACTGGCGGGTCAGTACCGTGTCAAGGATGGTGTGGCTTATGTGCGTGTCGACGGAAGCAATCCGTATGACAAGACGGAGCTGTTGTTGCTCGGACAAATGCAAGCGGCGATCTCGGTGGTTCACGGTTCTGGATCCCTTTCGATAGCGGCGGACTTCGAGTCGGGGCTGGATTTTGTAACGATGTTTGAAATGGGCGGTGGGATGCCGACCCGGGTGTCGGTTCCGGAAGGGCGCCTTGCGGACGTGATGCAGAAGCTGACGGCTGCCGCTGCGCGTATGCCTGCGGCAAAGCCGTGAACGCAGGGATTCGCCCGGCGGCAAAACCTGTTGTACGATCGCACCCGTTCGACCACGCCATGGCCATCCAAAGAAGAACCCGACCCACCGTCGCCTATCACAATCTGGCCGACGACATTTTGCGGGTTTCGTCTGGAAAGGGCCGGGGAGGGGGGTTTGGCAATCTTCCGTCACCCGATGATATCGCGCTTCTCGTCGACGATCTTCTGGCCGTCATTTTTCCTGGGTGGGGCCGTTCGGGTCTTGCCTTCGGTACGCCCTCGACCAAGCTGCGCGAGCATCTCGCCTCGGTGCTAGTGTCGCTCGAACACCGCCTTGAACAGCTGCTCTTCATGGGGTTGAAACGCCGACCTGCCCGCGGCGAAACCGAAGCACATTGCCGGAAAAAGGCTGAACGCATCGCCTCTGCTTTTCTGAAAGCACTGCCCGATATCCGGGCGTTGGTAGTCTCGGACGTGGAGGCTCACTATCGTTCGGATCCGGCGGCCACGGGCATCGACGAGATCGTTTCGTGTTACCCCGGGCTGCATGCCATTGCCGTGTATCGTGCTGCACATCGCCTGGTCAAGTTGGGCGTCCCAATCGTACCCCGAATGATGACAGAACACGCCCACAGTCGAACCGGGATCGACATTCATCCCGGGGCTTCCATCGGCGATTCATTCTTTATTGATCACGGCACGGGCATCGTCGTCGGCGAGACGACGGTAATCGGAAAATCGGTTCGCATCTATCAGGGCGTCACCCTTGGCGCCTTGTCTATCAAGCGGCGCGATCTGGAGGACGGTGCTCCGATGGGCAAACGTCATCCCACCATCGAAGACGACGTGATCATATACGCGAATGCGACAATTCTTGGTGGCGACACCATCATCGGGCGCGGTGCCGTCATTGGCGGCAATGCGTGGATCACCTACTCGGTGCCGCCGGGCGTTCGGGTTGGCGTGGGCTAGTCCGAGCTCTGCGCCCGCAACGCGAGCACGATGTTGCGCTGATTTTCTGCGTGGTAACTTGAGCGCACAAGGGGGCCCGCCTCGACGTGCGGAAATCCAAGCGCTTGCCCGTGGGCGCGAAGCGCAGCGAATTCATCGGGCGTGACGTAGCTGGCCACCGGCAGGTGGTTCTTCGAAGGGCGCAGGTACTGCCCCATCGTCAAGATGTCGACACCGATCTCTCGGATCTCTTTCATGACGGCGAAGATCTCGTCCATGGTTTCACCCACGCCCAGCATCAAACCGGTCTTTGTGACCGCCCCACGACGTTTCGCGTGCGATAAAATGGCATAGGATCGCGCATAACTAGCCTGCACGCGCACGAGGCGGGAAAGACGTGGTACGGTTTCAAGGTTGTGCGAGAAAACATCCGGCTTTGCTTGCAGAACGGTATCCACGGCTCCGGTGTCGCCCTGGAAGTCACCCGTCAACACTTCCAACGTCATATCGGGACACGCAGCCTTGACCGCCGTGATGGTTTCCGCCCAGTGCGAGGCGCCCCCGTCGCGAAGATCATCGCGATCCACACACGTGATGACGGTATGCCGTAAGCCCAACTCCGACAGAATTCGAGCAACGTGTTGCGGTTCGTCGGGATCAGGGGCCGCCGGCCGCCCCGTTGGGACATCGCAAAACTGGCATGAACGTGTGCAAATACCGCCCAGGATCATGATGGTGAGTGATTTTTGGTCCCAGCACTCACCAATGTTTGGGCAAGAGGCACTTTGGCAAACAGTGTGTAAACCCAATTCCTTGACGCGGTTTCGCAGGTCAAAATAGTTTTTCCCGGATGGCATCTTCATCCGGATCCACTCGGGATGTCGTGGCAACGGCGCGACGGCCAAACCCGCTGCCACTTCGGCACCTTCCCCAACCAGGCGGAGGCGGCGGGGGCGAATTTGGGTAGTCGAACTCAAGGCGCGCAGTATAGCGGACCCTCCACAACGCGGTGGGCTACGAGGGCGACTTCCGGCGATCAATATCATCCTTTTTCCGCAGAAGGGCTGCGTGAAATATCAAGCACGCCGGAACCGTGCACAAAAACGCAGTCTTCGTGCCTCGACGCTGTCGACCCGTTCGTGTTTACTCGGTCCCCCATGCGAATGCGTCTTTCGGAACTGGAATGGCAGGTCGGCTTTCACAAGAGCCCCGAGGGTGTTCCTGAACGTTGGGTGCCCGCCACGGTTCCCGGTGCAGTTCAACTTGACTGGGCCCGTGCCGAGAACTGGCCGCCGTATATCGAAGGCGAAAATTGGTCTCAGTACGGATGGATGGAGGACGTAAGCTGGGTGTATCGCACGCGCTTGCCTGACGCAGCTGTTGAATCGGGAAAGCGCCGTCATCTGGTTTTGCGCGGCGTCGACTATCAGTTCGTCGTTTCGATCGACGGCGCTGTCGTGCATCAACAAGAGGGCATGTTTGCGCCCGTTGATCTTGATATCACCGCCCACACGAAATCGGGTGCCGTTTTGCAAATCCGGATCGCACCCGTTCCCAAATATGCCAAGGCCCATAGACCCAAGGCGCAGGCGTCTCGCTCGGTCAAACCTTCAGTGTCATACGGATGGGATTTTCACCCGCGCCTGATTCCGCTTGGGATCTGGGATGAGGCTTTTGTCGAGGATCGTCCAACGTCACATCTGGGCTTCATCGACCTGAGTTACACGCTCAATCCGTCGCGCGATGCGCTTACCGCAGATGCGCACGTGGCGCTTTCCTCTCCCTTGCCGGGTGGTCGAATCGAGTGGTCGCTCGAAGCGCCCGACGGCAAGAAGGTTGCGACCGCGATCAAACCAGCCGACGGAGACGTCATCCTTTCGCTCGGGGTGGAACAGCCTCAACTTTGGTGGCCGAACGGTCACGGCGCTCCCAATCTATATCGTTCGACGTGGGTGTTGCGAAACGCCGCTGGCGACGTGATGGACCAGCAAACGCGAAGGCACGGTTTCCGACGCATTGAACTGGTCATGAATGATGGGGCGTGGGACGAGCCGAGCACTTTTCCAAAAGGACGTAGCACGCCCCCCATGACCCTTGAAGTCAATGGCCGGTCAATTTTCGCAAAGGGATCAAACTGGGTTTGCCCCGAAATTTTCCCCGGAATCATCAAACCCGAGACGACGCGGGTTTTGGTTGAGATGGCGCACGATGCGCACATGAACCTGTTCCGGAGCTGGGGAGGCGCCATCGTCAACAAAGAAGCCTTCTTCGATCAATGCGACGAAATGGGGATCATGGTTTGGCAAGAATTTCCTCTGGCGTGCAACGATTACGCAGACGATCCAGACTACCTTCGCACCCTCGACAGTGAGTCGCGCGCTATCATTCTGCGTCTGCGCCAACACCCAAGCGTGGTGATGTGGTGCGGTGGCAACGAGCTCTTCAACGTTTGGTCAGGGATGACCGACCAGAAAAAGGCCTTGCGCCTCTTGAACCGCAATTGTTATGACCTTGATCCGGACAGTCCCTACTTGCCGACTTCTCCCGTGATGGGTGTGGGGCACGGGGACTATCGATTTCGGGATGCCGATGGCCGTGAGGTATTTCAGATTTTTGCATCTTCCAGCAACACTGCCTACACCGAGTTTGGTTGTCCGGGGCCTGCAAGCGTCGAGGTCTTGAAGACATTCATCCCGCCGGACGATTTGTGGCCGCCCCGTCGGGACTCGATCTGGCAAACGCATCACGCATTTGAGGCCTGGGGCGTGGCGCCCGAATCGTGGTTGTTTCCGTCACTCATCGCGGACTACTTTGGTAAACAAGACTCGATCGAGACGTTGGTCGCCTGGGGCCAGTTGATGCAAGCCGAAGGCTATCGTTGTCTGTTCGAGGAAGCCCGTCGTCAGAAACCGAAGGCGTCGATGGCACTTAACTGGTGTTTCAACGAGCCGTGGCCAACCGCAGCCAACAACAGCCTTGTCAGTTGGCCGAATAAGCCGAAGCCGGCGCTTCAAGCCGTCAAGGAGGCCTGTCGCCCGATCCTGGCGAGCGCACGCATCCCCCGTTTTTCGTGGAAAGCTGACGATCTGTTTTCCGCTGAGCTCGGCCTGTTGAACGACGCCCCCCATGCCAGCAATGCAGGCGTTTTGCAGGCGTATCTCCGCCAAGACGGCCGGGAAACACTGCTTTGTACCTGGGCGTTTCCGGAACTGATTCCCAATCAAAACCTGGACGGACCCGTGGTGCGAATTGTTTTACCGCCCGGTGACGAGCGTATTTTTGAATTGATTTTGCGCGTCGATGGAATAGTGAACGCCGATTCGACCTACAGGCTTTGCTTTCGCCCGGGCCTTGGCAAGCGGAAGACGGTGGTTGGATTTATCAACAACGCATGATTGCATTGCGAGCATACAAATGTCAGCGTCCAAAGAATTCTTCGTTGTAGCTTCTGAACATTCTCCTCTGGATGCGGATCGCGTCGCCGATGAAGTCGCGAAGGCTTTTGATGCGACCGATTACCGGGGGCGCCGCGTCCTCGTCATCGTGCCGGATAATACCCGGAGCGGTCCTGTCGATAGGGTTTTCAAGGCACTTTTCGCGGCGATTGGCCGGTCGGCCGCGAAACTGGATGTCCTGGTTGCGCTCGGCACGCATCAACCGATGGCGGAGTCCGCAATCTGCAATCGCCTCGGTTTGTCTGCTGACGATCGCAAGGGTGCGTATGCAAAAGTCGGCCTCTACAACCACGCGTGGGACGATTCAAGTGCCTTGCAACAGGTGGGTTCTCTCGATCCCGCAACGGTTGAAACGCTGTCCGACGGCCGATTTTCGATGTCCGTTCCGGTGCAGGTGAACCGCAGGGTTTTCGACTACGACGAGCTCGTCATCATCGGTCCGGTCTTTCCGCACGAAGTAGTCGGATTCTCTGGGGGAAACAAGTATCTCTTTCCGGGGATATCAGGGCCGGAATTGCTAAACTTTTTTCACTGGCTCGGCGCGCTTGTGACCAATCCCGAGATCATCGGCATCGCAAATACGCCGGTTCGACGCGTCGTTGATGCAGCGGGTGCCATGGTACCGATCCCCAAACGATGTCTCTGCCTCGTCGTCAAGGATGGCGATCTGGCGGGGCTTGCTTGTGGTACGCCAGAGTCGGCGTGGCGAGCTGCATGGCCACTGTCTGAATCGTTACACGTCAAACGTACTGGACGGCAATACAAAACCATCGTGTCTTGTGTTCCTGCGATGTATGAAGACGTTTGGACAGGTGGCAAGGGCATGTATAAATTGGAACCGGTGCTGGCCCCGGGGGGCGAACTGATCATTTACGGGCCACACATCCAGGAGGTTTCCGTGACCCATGGAAAGACCCTGCTGGAAGTTGGCTATCACTGTCGCGATTACTTTCTCGGACAGTGGGAGCGGTTCAAACATCACCCGTGGGGCGTTCTTGCACATTCGACTCACGTTCGGGGTGGCGGGACTTTCGACGGAGGGGTCGAACGTTGCCGCGCGCAGGTGACCCTCGCGACCGGTGTCTCTCTCGAGGTTTGCGAGCGGATCAACCTGGGCTATCGAGACCCTTCAATATTCAATCCCTCCGAATACGCAGATCGCGAGTCGGAAGGAATACTTCTTGTTCCCAAAGCCGGTGAAATGCTATTCCGACCTTGATAGGCGCTCGCCGGAGTTGTCACCGAGCAAGGCGTTTAATGCGTCTTCCTGTTCGACTGGTGACAGCGCCAGCATGGCCCCCGAATCTTTGCTGTTCGCGTCTTTCGTGTTCCAGACTCGGTTAGAAATGCTGCGGTTGCTGGGGCAGGGCTTTACTACCGCGAGTGGTCGTGGATCGCCCGTCATCATGACGGCGCTTTTGCCAAACGTCAGGAACGTATTTTCTTCGACGTTGTTGTTTCGCGAGGCGACACAAGTCTGAAAGTTCGACGGGAGCTCGTCCCATTCCTGAACGTTGACGACAACGCCGCGATCGTGGAATGCGAAGGTATTTTTACTCACCACAAGTGCGTTCGACTGGGTGACAAACATCGCCGGATGCTTGAAGGTTTGGCCGTTGCGCCAGAAAATATTTTTAGTGATGGTGACGTTGGTTGCGGCAAAGTTAACCACAGCCGCAGCGGCATTGTCGCCAATGCGATTTGTTCGGATGAGGGAATCCGTGCAGGCCATACAATTGATGCCGATGCCCCGATTGTCATTGATGCGATTGTTCTGAATTTCAACGCGCGCCGCGATCATGCCGATGCCGCCGGTTACCCATCCGTTGTCGAGACGATGGGCAAGTCCGTTTTGGCTCAGATCGTTTCCCGAGATGGTTATGCGATCGGCGGCCACGACCGACATGCCCATGCCCCCCGAAAACTGAATGCGATTATGCGATACGGACGTGTCGTCGCTGGAAACTCGGAGACCAATACCACCCGAGTGCGACAGGCTGTTATGATGGAGTTTCGCGCGAGTTGCCGTGCGGTCGAAGTTGAGCGCAGCCTGATCGGTACCGCCGAGGGCATGGGCAAAGGTGAATCCACTGATCGTCACGTCGTTCGCCTTGACCCTACCCCAGCCTGGCCGAACCGTTACTTCTACCTCGCGGGCGGCGGGATCCTCAGCAAGGATCACGTGGCGTTGTGCATCGATTGCGAACTGACCGGGGAGGACGTTGGCCGGCGAGGCGACCGGGCCGAGCCGCGTACCATCGACGAAAACTTGTTCGAAAATCCAACAAACCGCTTCGTTCGAGTTTTCACCGGCTGGCGTTGGCTTGCAGTGTCGATCCGGAAATTCAGGGATGGTTTTGAGACTGCGCCAGGTTTCTCCCACGCGGGTCCATTCGGCAAAAACGTCGCTTCCGCGAACTTCGGTGCCGGATTGCCCACGCAGGACAAGGGGCTTGTCGATGACAAACGATTCGCGAAAGACGCAGGCCGGAACATCAATTGTATCACCGGCGGCGGCCGCGTTGATTCGGTCCTGTAGTTTTCCACAGGAAAGCAAGGCCGGAATCGTCCTGCGGTTTCCCGTTTGAGCCTCAACGGCATCGTCAAATTGCCAGGCGGGCGAGGCGGGCGAAAACGACGGGAGTTGCGGCAAGTGCAACCGAGAGGGGGAAAAGCGACGCGAGGTGCTTGCCAAGGCTTTCGACGCTTCTCGATTTGATTGTAGAGCGTCGTGAAACGTTCCGAATGCCTGCGTACGGCGTCCGGTTTCTCTCGGAACCCTTCCACCGGAAATCGACAGTCCAACGGTGGCGATAACAGCGGCGATACCGAGGGACGGAAGCCAGTTCGCAATGGTGTTTTTGGGTAGCTGGGTCGCCTTGCGCCAGGACACCGTCGGTATAAATGCGCGAACGAGCGCCTGATCAAGACGTTCCTCCGAATTTCCAAATCGCAATAGCAGGCGGGTTCGGATCAGCTTCAGGCCGACCATGCTCCGGCGTCGCACGGTCGATTGCGGCACGCCCAGTCGGCGGGCAATCTGCGCGGGCTGCAATCCTTCGAAATAGCGGAGCTGGAGCGTCGATCGATAGGGTTCCTGGACCGCAGCAAGGGCTTCGGCCAACGCCATGGCTGTTCGTTGACGATCCAGCCGAGGTTCCGGCCCGGGATCGATCTCGTCCCGCAAGGTCGCAAACTCACGTCGAGATCGACGGTCGCTTGAACGGCACCACATCCGAAAATGGTTGCGCATCACGGCTTCTAACCAGGCGCGCAGCGAACGATCTATGTTCGGCGGCCGATTTAGATAGGCCAAGAACGTGTCCTGCACCAGATCCCGTGCCAGCTCTTCGTTGCGAGAAAGATCATAGGCCCGTCGTCGCAACCAGGCAGCATGGCCACCCAGATCAGGAGGCGGACTGCCGTCGGATGAGCCCTGACTACATGGGTTCATAGTTGACGAATGATAACAAAAACTCCCGCGGGCTAACGTAAAAGTAATTTCCCAGGGAATTATGATTGCGCAATGCGTTTTTTTCCTGGGAAGTCGTTACACATTCAACCGGTCCACCCGGTCCTTCCGAAAAATGTGCCGCCGGTTACGTAAAATCTTTCAGGTAATTGGGTGCACACGGCGGGTGCCGCTTTGCGAAAATAATTGTCCAACTTCATGAAACGATTGAAGAAATACACGAACTGAAGGCACCATGTCGGGGTCGAGGGTCGACTTAAGTCCGTTCGCGTGTCTTCCGATTTTTAGAACGTCAAGGATTCCATTTGGCGGGTTCAAACATACCGATTGATGTCGGGTCACTCGTGGGTGGCCGGTACCGTCTCGACCGAATGATAGGTCAAGGCGCGGCGGGATCCGTGTGGCAAGCGAGTCACGAAACCATAGGCAAGATGGTCGCAATAAAGTTTTTGCGAAAGGATCAGGGTCGTGCTGCGATTCGATTCTTGCAAGAAGCTCGAATCGCGGCCCAGGTACAGCACCGCTACGTTGTCAGCATCTTTGATTTCGGAAACCTCCCCGATGGAACGCTCTACATGGTCATGGAGCGTCTCAATGGTGAGACGATTGGTGCACGCATCGGTCGCGCGCCCGCTGTAACGGTTCGGGAGTTCTTGCGCTGGACGCGGCAGGCTTTGACCGGCCTTGCGGTCGTTCACGCCAACGGCATCATTCATCGCGATCTCAAGCCCGAAAACATCTTTTTGGTGGAAGAGTCTGGCGAGGTGTTTCCCAAGCTACTCGACTTTGGTGTGTCGCGTACGGAAGACAAC
>JAYUPZ010000033.1:0-5173 GCA_043759805.1 Myxococcales bacterium
GGCGGGTGAAGCAAGCGCACAGACCGCGGCGCAAAAGGACCGCTTTTTCGAAAACAAGGTACGACCGCTGCTCTCGTCGCGTTGCTGGTCTTGCCACAGCGACCAGGCCAAGGGGGGCTTGCGGCTTGATTCAAGAATGCGCGCCTTGGCCGGCGGTGGTACGGGCGTCGCCATCGTACCGGGCAAGCCGTCCGAGAGTTTGATCGTCAAGGCGATCCGACACCAGGCCGGACCCGATTTGGAAATGCCGCCCAATGGTGCCCTCGAGGAGGAGCAAATTCGGATCTTGGAACGTTGGGTGGCTGAGGGCGCGGTGTGGCCCGAGTCGGAGGAAGCCTTCGTTCATAACCGTGTACTACCCGTGCTCATGAAGGCTTGCCTCGGTTGCCACGGCGCAGACGAGCCGGAAAATGATCTGCGGGTGGACTCGCGTGAAGCCCTGCTTCGAGGTGGCAAGACCGGGCCTTCGATCGTACCGGGGAAACCGGATGAGAGCCTGATGATTCAGGCCGTGCGATGGACGCACAAGGAATTCGAGATGCCACTCGAAAAGAAGCTTCCAAAGGATGAGATCGCCCTGCTTGAACAATGGGTTGCACGCGGCGCGCCCTGGCCAGAGAAAAGACCCGACGTTGTCGCGAACCACAAGCGCAGCCGCGAACAGTTGTTGCGAGAGATCTGGTCGATGCAACCACTTTCGCCCGCGATGGAGAATCTTGCGGGGCCCTCCACGGCAGCGTTGCGTGAACGCATTGCACGGCCGATGGATCGATTCGTCCTCAGCTCACTCGAAGAACTTCATCTAACTCCGGCCGGAGAGAGCAAACGCAATACATGGCTGCGCCGCGCCAGTTATTCCTTGCTCGGCCATCCCCCCTCGCCTGCTGCACTTTTGGCCTTAAAAAAAGATCCCGATTCTAATGCCAAAGCCATGTCTCGCGCGCTTGATGATCTTTTATCGCAAGCGGACTACGCCTCGCACTGGGCACGCCTTTGGTTGAGGGAAAGCCAGCTCGCTCATCGATCGGGTGCGGAGGTGCAGACCTACGAACAGTGGGTCAGAGATCAATTTGCGCACGATCGATCGTTTTCGTCCTTCGCCATCGAGCATCTGCATGCGGCCCCCGCGACCGCCCTTTCGACTATCGATCGGGATCCCCACACGGGCCTTGTGGACCGAATGGGTCGAATTTTCCTCGGCATGCGCCTCGACTGCGCACGCTGTCACGACCACCCGACCGATCCCATCACCCTCGCCGACTACAATCGCCTGGCCGAATCATTTACAACGGTTGCAGCACCCACTGCGAATGCGACCGAAGGAGGGTGGGCGCTGTTGAACGCCTTCGCCGGTCAGACAATTTCCACAACCGAAGTCCCCGACGGCCGCAAGATCTTCGAGCAAGCGCTCGGTACAACGGCCGCGCCGCGCATGGCGCGCGTCATCGTCAACCGGGTCGTTAAGCATCACCTTGGTCAGCCTCTTCAGGAACCAAACACAATCATCACAACCACGACGACTCGGCCATCGACCATTACAAAATTTTCGATACGTACTACGGAGATCGAATCAAGTTCTTGCTTGATGAACTCAACAAGTATCCTGAAGGCGAAGGCACGTTGCTCGACAACACCATCGTCGTGTGGACAACCGACATCGGCTGGACCCCGCTTGAGCACGATCAGGACAACATCCCCATCTACCTGTTCGGGGGACTGCCCGGCCGGAAGTTGAAAATGGGTCAATATGTGCGGTCACCCTACGATGATGCGGGCAAGGATCGTATCAAGGCACTGGCCAACCCCAGGAACCGGCGCCTGCACGAGATTTTGCTGACCCTGGCGCATGCGGTCGGCATTGAAAAGATCGAAGGGTTTGCCGATCCCAGGTACGTGCAGGGCCTCGTCACCGATCTCCTGGCCTGAAGATCGCGCATGACGCGCATGACAGGAAAACAGCGATCCGGCAACGGATCGGGTACCATATCGCCTCGTTGACCCAGACCAGCCAACCCCAGCACGCGGACCAAACGCGGGTGGACGAATATCCCCGGCGGTACGGGGATCGCTATGTGCTTTTGCGCGAACTCGGCGCGGGCGGAATGGGGCATGTGTACATGGCCGTCACAGGCGGCAAGGATGTCGCGCGTGTTTGTGCGTTGAAGATCATCCGGCAGCTCGACGCCGCGGGTCGCAGTCCACAGGAACTTGGCCGACGCTTCGTCGATGAAGCCCGGGTTGTCACCAAACTGTCGCACGAAAACCTGGTGTACGTTTTCGATTTCGGTCTATTCCCGGCACATACGGCGGCCAACAAAACGGCTGAACAGGGACCGGGTTCAGGCGGTGATTCAGCCTACCTTGCAATGGAGTACCTGCGCGGCAAGACCTTGACCGAGATGTGGAACCGCTGCGCACTCAAGCGAGTCGGCGTTCCGGTCGGTGTGTCGCTTTATATCGTGGCCGAGATTGCCGCAGGACTCGGATATGCCCATACCTTGCCCGATGTGTCGCTTGTGCATCGAGATGTCTCGCCATCGAACGTGATGCTGACTTACACGGGCGGCGTGAAACTCATCGATTTTGGTCTGGCACAGTGGAGCCAGAAAGCATCGCAAACGGCATCGGGTGTCAACTGGGGAAAACTCAGTTACATGTCGCCAGAACAGGCGCTCGGTCGACCCATTGATCACCGCAGCGACGTCTATTCCCTCGGCGTCATCCTTTGGGAACTGCTGACCGGAAGACAACTTTTCCCAACCGAAGAGGCTCGCCGTGCTACGCTTCAGATTACGCCGCCTTCGCAGATCAATCCAACGATCTCCGCGGATCTGGACGCGATTGTACTGAGGGCGCTTGCCGGAGATCTGGAAGATCGCTACGAGAACGCAGGGGCTTTCTCTCGCGACCTGATGGGAATGATTCCCCGCGACGCCACCAAACCGGAAACCGCACGATTCATCATGCGTCTTTTCGAAAGCGATGCCGCGCAGGAACAAGAGGAAGAAAAGGATCTTTTGGCCCGGGCGATCGCCTTGCATGCCGCGGCCGAGCAAAACACCCACGACCCGGAAGACTCGGGCGATCCCGGCGGGATTGCTTCCGCACGCGATCCAATGGTTGGCAGCGTCCTCGTCGATCGCTATTTCATCAAGCGCAAAATCGGCGAAGGCTCAATGGGCCTCGTCTACGAAGGCCATCACACGGGCGTTGGAAAACGGGTCGCCATCAAGATTCCGCATCGATCCGAACGTCGGCGCGAAAAGCTGATGCAGCGGTTTCGGCTCGAGGCCAACGCCGCTTCTCAGATTGGCCACCCGAACATCGCCGACGTGACCGACTGTGGAACAACCCCCGGGGGCGATTTCTTTTTCGTAATGGAGTACGTCGACGGCGTTGACCTCAGCAAGGTACTGCGACGCTCGGGTGGATTGCCGCTCGAGCGTTGCCTGCTCATCGCGATTCAGATCTGTCGCGGTCTTGAGGCCGCCCACAAGGCCGGAATCATTCACCGCGATCTCAAACCTTCGAACGTGATGTTGGTTCGAGATCGCGAAGACGAAGAACTCGTCAAAGTGCTCGACTTCGGTGTGGCGAAGTTTCTTCGACAGGATCAGGGTGAGGCCGTCGAGTTGACCATGGCCGACGCAACCGTGGGGACACCGAGATACATGGCGCCCGAGCAGATTGAATCGGGCAAGGGCATCGATTTCCGCGTCGACATCTACGCCGTCGGGGGCCTGATCTACGCGATGTTGTCGGGTGGGCGCGCTCCCTTCGAGTCCGAAAGCATTCACGAACTTTGGCGACGAAAAACGAACGAGGAACCCCCTTCCATTTCCAAGGTGCGTTCGGATCTGCCCGATGCTCTCACACGACTGACCATGCGATGTCTTGCGCGTGATCCGGCAAAACGGCCCCAGTCGATGGACGAACTGAAGCGCGACCTGGTTCGGCTCATCGAAGAGATACGCCAGGCCGGTTCGAGCATCATCGCGATGCGAGCGCCTTCCGAAACTTCCAAGGTGGACGCCATTGGCGCCGAAGCGAAAAGGCCTGCGACAGCTCGCGGAATCACCAACCGCTCCAAGTTGACAGTGACTGCTGCCGGAATTGTGTTGCTGGGCGGCGCTCTTACCTGGTGGGCAACCAGCGACCTGCAACCGGGTGTCCAAAAATTGAAACCCGTGGCGATTCATACGCCCGCACCATCGGGTATCGCATCCACACCATCGGTTCTTGAACTCGCACCATCGGGTATCGCGCCCGTTTCTTTGCCGAAAGCTCCGCCCCCGACCGGAGCCCCGGCATTTGTGAAACCCGAAGCCCCCATCATTCGCACAGCGCTAAAAACAACGCCACCCGCCCCGCGCGCCCGCGATCCGAAATACGATTCCATCTTGAACGATGGGGAGAACGCATTCCGCCACAATCAGCTTTTGCAGGCGAATATGCTGGCGGAAAAGGCCATTGCAATTGCGCCATCGGTCGAAGCATATTTGTTACTCGGGAAAGTCCTTCTTTACCGTGATATGCCGATCGAAGCGGCTGCGGCCTACAGGCAAGCCCTAAAACTGGAGAGAGGCAACGCACGGGCAGCCAAGGGTTTGACGGCGGCGCAAACCGCTGCACGCGCTGCGGCGGCTCCGTGAACTGGGCGTTTGTTTTTCGGGCAGTGGCGTGCCACTCTG
Source organism: Myxococcales bacterium (assembly GCA_043759805.1). Lineage (GTDB taxonomy): Bacteria > Myxococcota_A > Polyangia > Fen-1088 > Fen-1088 > JAWXBF01. The sequence continues at coordinate 4,692 of JAYUPZ010000033.1, forward strand.
GCCGGAATTCTCCGTTGACAAAAACGCCCAATCTTTCACTAACCCCGATTTTTTACGAGGATTCGCTTTCATGAAACGCGTACTGGTAACCGGCGGCGCCGGTTTTGTTGGCTCGCACCTTTGCGATCGTTTGATAGCTGACGGTCATGAGGTCGTCTGCCTCGACAACTTTTTCACCGGAACGCGCACCAACGTTGCTCAACTGCTGTCCAATCCGGCTTTTGAACTCCATCGGCATGACGTTCAACATCCACTCACGATGGAGGTGGACTGGATCTTCCATCTTGCCTGTCCCGCGTCGCCGGTCCACTACCAGCGAAATCCAGTCCGCACGATTCGTACGGCGGTTGAGGGGACGCTCAACATGCTCGAAGTTGCCCGCGAATCAAAGGCCCGAATCCTCATTGCTTCAACTTCCGAAGTCTACGGCGATCCCGCGGTCCACCCGCAGGAGGAATCGTACTGGGGCAATGTGAACCCGA
>JAYUPZ010000034.1:0-5173 GCA_043759805.1 Myxococcales bacterium
TCTTGCAACTCTTGACGGTGGTTGTTCCTCGTTTTGAGCAGGTTCAAAAAGAGGGAGATGCGGGTCGCAGAAGGCTGAATCAGTACACCCGTTACGGTGCCATCGTTCTGTCGTGCGTGCAGTCATTCTTCATTGCGAAGTGGCTCGTGTCCAACAACGCGGCGAACGCGCAGTACGGTTTACTTGTTCCTGACCCCGACTGGGCGTTCTATCTCATTACGATGATCTCCCTTACAACGGGGACGGCCTTCATCATGTGGTTGGGCGAGCAAATCACCGAGCGCGGGATTGGCAATGGGATCTCTCTCATAATATTCGCCGGCATCGTCGCAGACATGCCCGACGCCCTGGTGATGTTGTTTCAAAAGGCCCAGGCTGGTGAGTTCACCGTCTTCAATCTTGCAGTCGTCGGATTGTTGGTTGTTCTTGTCGTCGGCATCATTATCTTCTTTGAACGCGGCCAGCGGCGCATTCCAGTTCAGTACGCTCGTCGCCAGGTCGGAAAGAAGGTCTACGCTGGACAATCGACCCACCTGCCACTCAAGGTGAACACGGCAGGCGTCATTCCCCCAATCTTCGCCTCGTCTCTTTTGATGTTCCCGCAACAGATTGCGTCCTATTTCGACCATCCGCTGATGCGTCGCTTTGCAGACGTGATGCAACCTTCCGACTGGCGTTACAACGTCATCTACGTGGGTATGATCATCTTCTTTTGCTACTTCTACACGGCGGTTACCTTCAATCCGGTGGACGTGGCCGACAACCTCCGAAAAATGGGTGGCTTCATTCCGAGCGTGCGCCCGGGCAAAGCCACGGCTGAATATATTGACCGGGTTCTGACCCGGATTACCTTCGGTGGCGCAATCTACATTGCGGGCATCTGCGTGTTGCCAACCGTTTTAAGTGTCCAGATGGGCGTTCCGTTTCAATTTGGTGGTACCGGTTTGATGATCGTTGTGGGCGTCGCCCTTGACACGGTTCAGCAAATTGAGTCGCACCTCATCACTCGGAGCTATGATGGATTTTCAGGGCCGAAAGGCCCACGTATCCGCGGCCGTGGTGGTCGCGGAACGGCACCGGTGGGTTAGGGCAGAATCTTCAAATGGTATGCCTTGAACTCCCCGGTCAGTCGGTCAGCTTGCACAATTTGTGCGAGGGTTGGACGATTGGCACCGAAGATGCTAGCTTCGCCGACCGTTTTCTGGTAGGTGCTCACCGCACGTTCCGAACACGGGCCGCGGGTGCTTTCAAAGCGGCGAATTTTCGAACGAATTTTGCCGCCAACTGAATTGGACAAGAAGAAATGAAAGTTAGAGCTTCTGTTAAAAAGATTTGTGAAAAATGCAAGGTCGTCCGTCGTCAAGGTACGGTGCGAGTCGTTTGCGAAAACCGGCGACACAATCAGCGCCAAGGTTAGTTCCGTACTTCATTATTCCAGCACTCGAGGATAAAAGACTTCATGGCACGTGTCGCAGGCGTTGACCTTCCCAAGAATAAGCGCATGGAAATTGCGCTGACCTATATTTACGGTGTCGGCCGCGTGAAGGCGCGCGAGATCCTAAATGCAGCTGGAATTCCTTTCAGCAAACGCAGCGATGATCTCGACGATAACGAGAGCCGCCAGATCCGCGAAATCATCGACGGCATGCAAATGCGAGTCGAGGGTGATCTTCGACGTGAGATTGGTCTCAACATCAAACGCCTCATGGACCTCGGTTGTTACCGTGGTCTTCGCCACCGCAAGAGCCTCCCGGTTCGCGGACAGCGTACCCACACGAACGCTCGAACGCGTAAAGGTCCCCGCAAGGGAACGATGCGCAAATAGGCGCTTTTAGTTCAGGTTACATGAAACGGAATCACGGATAACAAATGTCGACGGCTGAAAAAGTTAAAGTTCGTAAGGTCAAGAAGAACGTACTGAACGGTTTCGTTCACGTGACTGCTTCTTTTAACAATACCTTGGTAACCATAACGGACGTTTCCGGTAACACGCTTGCCTGGTCATCGTCCGGCGTGCGTGGTTTCAAGGGTTCAAGGAAGTCTACGCCGTTCGCCGCTCAGCTTGCCGCCGAGGATGCGGCTCGCAAGGCGATGGAGCATGGCCTAAAGAACGTAAACGTTTTCGTTCGCGGTCCTGGAGCTGGTCGTGAGTCGGCTCTTCGCGCCATCGCGAATGCTGGCTTGCGCGTTGGTTTCATCCGCGACCTCACCCCTATTCCTCACAACGGTTGCCGTCCGCCCAAGCGTCGTCGCGTCTGACGGGCACCTCTTTTACTCGATTTTGGACCAAGGATAATTTATGGCGAGATACTCTGGACCTGTTTGTCGTCTTTGCCGACGAGAAGACACGAAACTCTTCCTCAAAGGTGACCGTTGCTACACCGACAAGTGCGGCTACGAACGTCGTGCCTATGCTCCCGGTCAGCATGGTCAAAATCGCCGCCGTAAGGTGTCGAACTACGGCATGCAGCTGCGTGAAAAGCAGAAGGTGAAGCGTATGTATGGAATCGCAGAACGTCAGTTCCGCGGTTACTACTTCAAGGCCGCGCGCATGAAGGGCGTTACCGGCGAGAACCTGCTTCAGTTGCTCGAGCGTCGTCTTGACAATGTGATTTACCGCCTTGGGTTTGCCTCGGATCACGCAGAGGCCCGCCAGCTGGTTCGGCACGGCCACTTCCGGATCAATGGCGCCAAGGTGAACATTCCGTCTTACCTTTGCCGCGCCGCTGACGAGATCACGGTCCGTGAACGATCGCAGAAGGTCGGTCGCGTTATGGAGAGCCTGGCTTCGGTTGACCGTCGTGGCGTGCCACGATGGCTGGAGCTGGACAAGGATGGGTTCAAAGGCAAGTTGATTGACGTGCCTTCTCGTGAAGATTTGACCATGCCGATTCGCGAGCAGCTCATTGTTGAGTTGTATTCGAAGTAGTAGTCGGTGGGTTTGACGGTTTCATTTCGCGCAAGTTCCAACGGAGGAGATTCGAATGTCGATGGGAAATATTGAGGCATCGGGTGCTGCTAATAGCTATGTCGCCCGCAATTGGCGTCAATTGATTCGGCCGCGTCAGATGGAGGTCGTTTCGGCGACTGAAACCTACGGGCGATTTGTATGTGAGCCGCTTGAACGTGGCTTCGGGACGACCATCGGAACGGCCTTGCGCCGGATTCTGTTGTCGTCTCTCCAGGGTGCCGCCATTACAGGCGTGAAGATCGATGGAGCTCTCCACGAGTTCACTTCGATTCCAAACGTCATGGAAGATGTGACCGAAATCATTCTCAACATGAAAGAGGTCGTCGTGCGAGCGCACGATGCGCGTCCTCGGACGGTGCGCCTGGAGAAGGACGGCGAAGGCCGTGTTCTCGCCGGCGACATTCAAGTTACCGACGGCGTGGAGATTCTGAATCCAGATCACGTCATCATGACCTGCGCCAAAGGGGCGAAGGTTCGCATGGAGCTTGAGATCGGAACCGGTCGAGGCTACGTGCCGGCCGATCGAAATAAAACCCCAGCGACTCCAGTGGGTCAGATTCCTATCGACTCATTGTTCTCTCCAGTCCGTAAAGTCAACTTCCAGATCACCAACGCTCGTGTCGGACAGCAGACTGACTTCGATCGTCTGAATATGGAAGTTTGGACGAACGGAACGATCAAGCCGGAAGATGCAGTCGCGTACGCCGCGAAGATCTTCAAGGACCAGCTCTCGATTTTCATCAATTTCCATGAGCACAGCGAGCCAGCTCCGGAACTTCGCGTTTCGGAAGAGCAAGCCAAGCTTCACGAAAATCTCTGGAAGTCAGTGGATGATCTCGAACTTTCGGTTCGATCGGCCAACTGTTTGCAGAATGCCAACATTCGCTACATCGGCGAATTGGTGCAAAAGACCGAAGCAGAAATGCTGAAGACGAAGAACTTCGGGCGCAAGTCGCTCAAGGAAATCAAGGAAATCCTGTCTGAGATGGGACTTTCGCTTGGAATGAAGATCGACGGCTGGCCCGGTGAAGGACCGCCGAAGAAAGCCTAATGGGTTCGGTCACCGATCGATGATCGGTGGCGTTGACCTCCACTTGTAACCAGACGATAGACGGAACCTAGAACAATGCGACACCGCAAAGCCGGCGTTCACCTTTCACGCACTTCGGCGCACCGACAGGCGCTTTTCTCGAACATGGTTGCTGCCCTGTTTGAGCACGAGAAGATTCGTACCACCCATGCCAAAGCTAGAGCCACCCGCCAGGTGGCCGAGAGAACCATCACGATCGCTCGGCGCGTGGGGGACGTTTTGGCCAAGAGCCCGGAAAAACGTTCAGCCGAAGAATCGGCGCGCGTGGTTCAGGCAATGCGACAGGCGCGAACGGTTGTCCGCAATCGCGATGCAGTTCAAAAGCTTTTCGAGGATATTGGCCCTCGATTCGTAGCTCGTCGTGGTGGCTATACGCGCATCATCAAGCTGGACTCACGGCCAGGCGACAACGCCCCGATGTCGTTGCTCGAGCTGGTTGATGGTCCGACCGCGCCGAAGGATGACGCGCCCAAGGCCGAGGGCAAGGCCGGAAAGAAGAAGGCGGTTTCCAAGGAGGCTTCTGCTGATAAACCGGTCAAGGCCAAGTCGGAAGAATCGGCTGATAAACCTGCGGCTGAGAAGAAGACAGCAGCCAAAAAGGCCACCAAGGCTACAAAGACGAAGGCTGCCGAGTAGTTGCAGCTGGGACTGTTCAAATCATGAACAATCGCAAAGGGCTTATCCGGAGACGGGTAGGCCCTTTTTGTTATGCGGATTGTTTTGTTTGGCGGAATGTTTCGTGTGACGGTTGACTTGTGGCTGCGGTAGCGAGAAAACTCGCCTGATGACTGATCCCGGAATCGAATTGCCGTCTTTTGCGGGGTCGCTCGCGCTTTCGTTTGTCTCACTTGGCGTGGTTTGTTTGCTGGCCTATGTCGGCTTGCGCTGGCTATCGCGGCGGGGCGGCGGGGGTTCGGGTAGTGCGATTCGAGTGGTGGCCCGATGCTCGGTTGAACCGCGTCGTACGCTTGTCGTGGTACGGGTGGCAGATCGGTGCTTTTTGCTCGGGGTCGGAGAAGGACCCATGTCCATGCTTGCCGAGCTCGACGAGTCGGTTTTTCGCGAAGAGGAACGTCAGGGGACAGGAACCAAGTGGGTGTTTTCGGATCTCT